>CAIUGQ010000177.1 GCA_903898725.1 uncultured Burkholderiales bacterium
ACCGTGATGCGCGCGTCGCCCGCCACCACCACCTGCCCGGCCCTCACCTTGCGGCTGCGGCGGGACTCCACCACCCCGTCGACCCGCACCGCGCCCGCATCCACCATCACCTTGGCGGCGCCGCCGCTCGGGGCGGTGCCGGTGGCCTTGAGCAGCGCGTCCAGGGCGATGTGATCGCCCCTCAGCACGAACTTCACGCGAGCGTCGGGACCGGCCCGAGGTAGTCGCGCTTGCCGACGTCGACGCCGTTGTGGCGCAGGATGTCGTAGGCGGTGACGACATGGAAATAGAAGTTCGGGTGCGCCCAGTGCAGCAGGTAGGTGCGGCCGTCGAACACGTAGGTGCTCGCCCGGGTCGGCACCTCGACGCGCCGGGACTCGGCACCCTCGTACTTCTCGGCGGGGACGCTGGCGATGAACGCGCGGGTGCGCTCGATGCGAGCCTTGAGCTGCTCGATCGTGGTCTCGTCGTCGGCGAACTTCGGCGCCTCGACGCCGGTCAGGCGCGCGACGCCGAACTTGGCCGAGTCGGTCGCGATCTGGACCTGGCGCACCAGGGGGAACATGTCGGGGGACAGCCGCGACTGCAGCAGGACGGCCGCGTCGTAACCCTTGGCCGCCGCATGGGCCGCCGCCTTCTCGAGCAGGGTGGAGAGGTTGCGCAGCATCGCGTCGAACACCGGCGCGGCGAGGTCGTGGAGGGTCGTCATCGTTCGTGTCTCCTTCGGGAACGCGGCGATGCTAGCACCGCCCACGGACAGGCATCGCCGCGCGCGGCCACCGGCGAAGGCGAGCCGGTACAATCGTCCGATGCTCTGGGTCAAGTCGCTGCACATCATCTTCGTCACCAGCTGGTTCGCCGGCCTGTTCTATCTGCCGCGGATCCTGGTCAATCTGGCGATGGTGGATCCCGCCTCGGTCGCCGAACGCGAGCGGCTGCTCCTGATGGCCCGCAAGCTCTACCGCTTCATGGGGCCGCTGATGCTGCTGGCCCTCGGCTTCGGCTTCTGGCTGTGGTTCGGCTGGGGCTTCGGCGGCGGCTGGCTGCATGCGAAGCTCGCGCTGGTCGTCGCGCTGCTCGGCTATCACCACGTCTGCGGCGCGATGATCCGGCGCTTCGCGAACGGCGAGAACCGGCGCTCGCACGTCTGGTACCGATGGTTCAACGAAGCACCGGTGCTGCTGCTGGTGGCGGTGGTGATCCTGGTGGTCGTCAAGCCCTTCTGAGCCCCCGCCCGCACACGCCTGCGCCCCCTTGTCCAAGGTCCGGCACCCGCTCCGGTCCGACCCGCGCCCCGTCCCGGGCCGCGCCCCCTGCGAGGAGACCCCGCACCATGAAGACCGTCCGCTACTACTTCACCCCCGCCTCGCCCTGGACCTACCTCGGGCATGCCCGCTTCGTCGAGATGGCCCGGCGTCACGGCGCGACGGTGCTGCTGCGGCCGGTGGACCTCGGCCGGGTGTTCCCGGTCTCCGGCGGCCTGCCGCTCGCCAAGCGCGCACCGCAGCGCCAGGCCTATCGGCTGCACGAGCTCGCGCGCTGGCGCGACTTCACCGGCGTGCCGCTGACGGTCCATCCGAAGTTCTTCCCCGTGCCGGCCGACATGGCCGCGAAGACCCTCATCGCCGCCGACCTCGCCGCCGGCACCGACGCGGCGCTCGGTCTGGCCGGTGCGGTGATGCGCGCCTGCTGGGCCGAGGAACGCGACATCGCGGACCCGGACACCCTCGCGGCGATCGTCGCCGCCCAGGGGCTCGACGCGGCGGCGCTCGCCGCCCGCGCCGATGCGGCGGCCGCTGCCTACGACACCTACACCGCCGAGGCGGTCGAGCATCAGGTCTTCGGGGCGCCCTGGTACCAGGTCGGCGACACGCCGTTCTGGGGCCAGGACCGGCTCGAGTTCGTCGACCGCGCGCTGGCCCGCGGGTGAGCGCCTCGCCGTCCCCCGCGCGCGGGCGGCCGGCCTCGGCAGGCGCCCCGACGGTGTTCTTCGCGCCCTGCCCGCGCGGACTCGAGGCGGTGCTGGCCGACGAGCTGCGCGCGCTCGGTGCGACGGTCCGCGAGACGCCCTCGGGCGGCGTGCGCTTCGAGGGCGACACCCATGTCGCGCTGATGGCGAACCTGCACTCGCGGATCGCCAGCCGCGTGCTGCAGCAGGTCGCCCATGGCAGCTACCGGGGCGAGGACGACCTGTACCGGCTCGCCCACGACACCGAGTGGGAGCGCTGGCACGATCCGCTAGCCTCGCTGCGGGTCGACACCACCGCAGTCGGCGCACCGGTCCGCAGCCTGCAGTTCGCGACGCTGCGGATCAAGGACGGCATCGTCGACCGGGCGCGGGACCGGGTCGGGGACCGGCCCTCGATCGAGAAGCAGCGTCCCGATCGGCGGGTGTTCGCGTTCCTCGACGCCGGTCGCTGCACGCTCTACCTCGACTGGTCGGGCGAGTCGCTCTTCAAGCGCGGCTGGCGCCGCGACGGCGTCGAGGCACCGATGAAGGAGAACCTCGCGGCCGGCCTGCTGGCGATCGCGGGCTGGGAGCCCGGCATGCCGCTGCTCGATCCGTTCTGCGGCTCGGGCACGATCGTCGTCGAGGCCGCGATGATCGCCGCGGGCGTGCCACCCGGCGCGCAGCGTCCGTTCGCCTTCGAGCGGATGCGCGGCTTCGATCGCGGCGCCTGGGAACGGATGCGCAGCATCGTGCCGCGCGAGGCGCCGGCTGCGGCGACGATCTTCGGTTCGGACGTCTCGGAGTCGGCGATCGCCGCGGCCCGCGCGAACCTCGCACGCTGCGGCGCCGACCCGCGCTGGGTGTCGCTGCGCCAGATCGACGTGCTGCACCTCGAGGCCGCCCCCGCGACGTCAGGGCTGCTGCTCACGAACCCGCCCTATGGCGAGCGTCTCGACGTGAAGGGACGCGAATCGCTGACCGGTGCCGAACGCTTCTGGCCGGCATTCGCCACCCAGCTCAAGCAGAAGTTCGCCGGCTGGAGCGTGGGCCTGTTCACCAACGACCTCGAGGTGCCGCGGATGATGCGGCTCAAGCCCTCGAAGCGCACGCCGCTCTTCAACGGCGCGCTGGAGTGCCGGCTGTTCCGGATCGAGATGGTCGCCGGCTCGGCGAGGAAGGACGCGCCGGACGCTCAGAAGCCGTGAAGAAACCGTAGCGAGCAGGCCCGAGCCGGTGCCGAGGAGCGCAGCCGTACGTGATGTACGGCGAGCACCGCAGGCGCCGGATCGGGACGCGCAGTAGGTATATTCACGGCTTCTCAGACGATGTCGAGGTGCTCGGTACCCGCGTGCAGGTCGCGGTTCGTGCGCTTGCTGTTGAGCTTGATGTTCAGCCGCAGGTCGTTCACCGAGTCGGCGTTCCGGAGCGCGTCCTCGTAGGTGATCTTGCCGCGCTCGTACAGGTCGTAGATCGCCTGGTCGAAGGTCTGCATGCCGAGCTCGCGGGACTTCTTCATCACGTCCTTGATGCCCGAGACCTCGCCCTTGAAGACCATGTCGCTGACCAGCGGCGTGTTCAGCAGGACCTCGACCGCGGGGACGCGCCCCTTGCCCGTCGCGATCGGCATCAGGCGCTGCGACACGATCGCCTTGAGGTTCAGCGACAGGTCCATCAGCAGCTGCTGACGCCGCTCTTCCGGGAAGAAGTTGATGATCCGGTCGAGCGCCTGATTGGCGCTGTTCGAGTGCAGCGTCGCCATGCACAGGTGGCCGGTCTCGGCGAACGCGATGCCGTGCTCCATCGTCTCGCGGTCACGGATCTCGCCGATCATGATCACGTCGGGCGCCTGGCGCAGCGTGTTCTTCAGCGCCATCTCCCAGCTGTCGGTGTCGACGCCGATCTCGCGGTGGGTGACGATGCAGTTGCGGTGCGGATGCACGAACTCCACCGGATCCTCGATGGTCACGATGTGGCCGTACGTGTTCTCGTTGCGATAGCCGATCATCGCAGCGAGCGAGGTCGACTTGCCCGAGCCGGTGGCGCCGACCATGATGATCAGCCCCCGCTTGGTCAGCGACAGGTCGCGCATCACCGGCGGCAGGTCGAGCTCCTCGAAGCGCGGGATCTGCGTCTGGATGGTCCGCAGCACCACGCCGACGCGGCCGAGCTGCATGAACGCGTTGACCCGGAAGCGCCCGATGCCGCTCGGGCTGATCGCGAAGTTCAGCTCCTTCTTCGCCTCGAACTCGCCGGCCTGCCGGTCGTTCATCAGCGCGCGTGCGAGCTCGATGGTGTGCTGCGGCGTCAGCGGCACGTTCGAGACCGGCGTGAGCTTGCCGTCGATCTTGAAGGCGGGCGGGAACTCGGCGGTCAGGAACAGGTCCGAGCCGCGCTTGGAGATCATCAGCTTGAGCAGGTCGTGCAGGAACTTCGACGCCTGCTCGCGCTCCATGCCGATCGGACGGGCCCCGGCGGCACTGCTCGAGGGCTGCTTCTGATCGGACATCGACGCCATCGTGCGGGGATCCTTTCGGCCTTCAGCCGGGGAAGTTGTCTTTGTTCGCGGCGGCCGAACGCGCTTCGCCCATCGAGATCGTGTTGCGCTTGACCAGGTCGGTCAGGCACTGGTCGAGGGTCTGCATGCCGACCGACGCGCCGGTCTGGATCGCCGCGTTCATCTGCGCGACCTTGGCCTCGCGGATCAGGTTACGGATCGCGGGCGTGCCGATCATGATCTCGTGCGCGGCGACCCGGCCGCCGCCGTCCTTGGTCTTGAGCAGCGACTGCGAGATCACCGCCTTGAGCGACTCGGAGAGCATCGCGCGGACCATCTCCTTCTCGGCCGCCGGGAAGACGTCGATGATCCGGTCGATGGTCTTGGCCGCGCTCGAGGTGTGCAGCGTGCCGAACACCAGGTGGCCGGTCTCGGCCGCCGACAGCGCGAGTCGGATGGTCTCGAGGTCACGCAGCTCGCCGACCAGGATGATGTCCGGGTCCTCGCGCAGTGCCGAGCGCAGCGCGTTGGTGAAGGACAGCGTGTGCGGGCCGACCTCGCGCTGGTTGATCAGGCAGCGCTTGGAGTCGTGCACGAACTCGATCGGATCCTCGACGGTCAGGATGTGGCCGTAGACGTTCTCGTTGATGTGGTTGATCATCGCCGCGAGCGTCGTCGACTTGCCCGATCCGGTCGGGCCGGTGACGAGGATCAGGCCGCGCGGCTGCGAGGCCAGCTCACCGAAGATCTTCGGCGCGTTCAGGTCCTCTAGCGAGAGGATCTTCGAGGGAATCGTCCGCATGACGGCGCCGGCGCCGCGCTGCTGCTGGAACGCGTTGACGCGGAAGCGCGCGAGGCCCGGGATGGCGAACGAGAAGTCGCACTCCAGGTTCTCCTCGTAATCCTTGCGCTGGGCGTCGTTCATGATGTCGTAGATCATCCCGTGCACCGCCTCGTGCTCCATCGGCGGGAGGTTGATCCGGCGAACGTCGCCATGCACGCGGATCATCGGCGGCAGACCCGCCGACAGGTGCAGGTCCGATGCCTTGTTCTTGACCGAGAAAGCGAGTAGTTCCGCGATGTCCATGAATGCCTCGACGGCCGATGCCGACCCCAGAAAGGACGATGGTAGGGACCGTTCCCCGCCCGCGCCCGCCTCGACCGAAGGTCCGTCACGGGCCGCGACGGACGGTACCGCGTCGTTGCGAGACCGCCACGGGGCGGTGCTCGAGCGGATCGCGGCCGCGGCCCGGGCCTGCGGACGGGCGCCGGACGACATCGCGCTGCTCGCGGTGAGCAAGACCTTCGATGCCGACGCGGTGCTCGAACTGGCCGACTGCGGGCAGCGGGACTTCGGCGAGAACTATTTGCAGGAAGCGCTGGCGAAGAGGACAGAGGTCGGCGACCGGTGGCGGCCGCAGCCGTCCGGGCGGTCGCGACCCGACGGCGACCGACCGCTCGTGTGGCATTTCATCGGCCCCGTCCAGTCGAACAAGACCCGGGCGATCGCGGAGTCCTTCGACTGGGTGCACTGCGTCGAGCGCGACAAGGTCGCGCGCCGGCTGTCCGAACAGCGCCCGCCCGGGCTGGCACCGCTGCAGGTGTGCATCCAGGTCGACGTCAGCGGCGAGGCGACCAAGAGCGGCTGCGACCCCGAGGACGCGCTGGAACTCGCCCGCACGATCGTCGCCCTGCCCGGGCTGCGTCTGCGGGGCCTGATGGCGATCCCGGCGCCGACCGCGGACACGGCGCTGCAGCGCATGCAGTTCGCGCGGGTGCGGGCAGTGTTCGAGCGGCTGCGGGCGGCGGGCCTGCCGCTCGACACGCTGTCGATGGGGATGTCGGCGGACCTGGAGGCGGCGATCGCGGAGGGGGCGACGATCGTGCGGGTCGGGACGGCGCTGTTCGGGGCGCGTCCGCCGAAGGTGCGGGGGGATTGAACAGCCGGCTATCGCCGGGTTCCCGTTTTGTGTCGCACCGGTGCGCCGCAAGTCTGCGGCGCCCGCTTCACAAGGGGCGCGGGCAGTGCCCGCTCGCGCGGCGGTGCCGCGCGCCCTTGTTACGCCATCCGCTTGATCGCGGCGGACAGGCGGCTCTTGTAACGCGACGCGGCGTTCTTGTGGATGATGCGCTTGTCGGCGATCGAGTCGATCACGCTCGTCGACGCCTTCATCTGCGCGGCGGCCACGGTCTTGTCACCGGTGGCCATCGCCTTGCGGACCGACTTGATGGCGGTGCGCAGGCGCGAGCGCAGGCTGGAGTTGTGCGCGTTCTGCTTGACGGCCTGGCGGGCGCGCTTGCGAGCGGAAGCGATGTTTGCCATGCGAAAATCTCTTCTTAGGGATTCCGCTGCCGGCGACGTTGCGGGCAGCAAGAAAAATTCGGGAAAGCCTTGAAGTATAAGACGTATTCGACCATGGCCGCAAGTCGGCACCCGCAGCCCTGCTCCGGGGCATCCGCGTGAACCTGCTGAAGTCGGCCGCGACGGTCAGCGGATTCACGCTCCTGTCGCGGATCACCGGCCTGGCGCGGGAGACGCTGACCGCCTCCCTGTTCGGCGCCTCGGCACTGACCGACGCGTTCTTCGTCGCGTTCCGGCTGCCCAACCTGCTGCGCCGGATGTTCGCGGAAGGCGCGTTCTCCCAGGCGTTCGTGCCGATCCTAGGGGCCGCCCGAGAGCAGGGCGACGAGGCCGCGATGCGCAGCCTCGTCGACCATGTCGCGACGGTCCTGTTCTGGGCCCTGGTCGTCGTCTCGGCGCTCGGCGTCGTCGCCGCCCCGCTTCTCGTGTGGGCGATGGCCTCGGGCCTGCGCGCCGACTCCGAGGCCTTCCAGGTCGCGGTCGTCATGACCCGGTGGATGTTCCCGTACATCCTGCTCATCTCGATGGTCGCCCTCGCGGCGGGGGTGCTCAACACCTGGCGGCGCTTCGCGGTGCCCGCCTTCACGCCGGTGCTGCTGAACCTGTCCTTCATCGGCGCGGCGCTCGCCCTCGCGGGGCGCCTCGAGACCCCGGTCTACGCGCTGGCGGCGGGCGTGGTGATCGGCGGCATCGCGCAGCTCGCGCTGCAGGTCCCGGCACTGCTCGGCATCCGGATGCTGCCGCGCCTGGGCACCGACCTGCGCAGCGCCTGGGCCGACCCCCAGGTGCGCCGGGTCGTGCGCCAGATGGGCCCGGCGGTGCTCGCCGTCTCGGTCGCGCAGGTCAGCCTGATCATCAACACCCACATCGCCTCGCGGATCGGTGCCGGCGCGGTGTCGTGGATCTCCTACGGCGACCGGCTGATGGAGTTCCCCACCGCGATGCTCGGCGTGGCGCTCGGCACCGTGCTGCTGCCCAGCCTGTCGCGCGCGAGCGCGGCGAACCGCGCCGACGAGTACGCGGCGCTGCTCGACTGGGGCCTGCGCCTGGCGGTGCTGCTCGCCCTGCCCTGCATGGCCGGCCTCGCGCTGATGGCCGAGCCGCTGACCGCCCTGCTGTTCCACTACGGGCGCTTCGATGCCCACGACCTGGAGATGACCCGGCGAACCGTGCTCGCCTACTCGGTCGGCCTGCTCGGGCTGATCGCGGTCAAGATCCTCGCCCCGGGCTTCTACGGCAAGCAGGACGTGCGCACGCCCTTCCGCATCGCCATCGTGATCCTCGTCGTCACCCAGATGCTCAACCTCGCCTTCGTGCCCTGGCTGCAGCATGCCGGCCTCGCCCTGTCGATCTCGGTGGCGGCGCTGGCCAACGCGGGGCTGCTGCTGGCCGGGCTGCTGCGGCGTGGCATCTACGTGCCGCGTCCGGGCTGGCTCGGGTTCGTCACGAAGGTGGGTGTGGCGCTCGCGCTGCTGTCGCTGCTGCTGTGGTTCGCCGTCCCCCGGGTCGACTGGGTCGCGCTCGGCGCCCGGCCGTTCCTTCGAATCGGCCTCGCACTCGGTCTCGTGGCCGCGGGCGCGGCCGTCTACCTCGGCACGCTCGCCGCCCTCGGGCTGCGGCTGCGCCAGTTCGTCCGTCGTACCGGAGAATCGCGTTGAACGTCCCGCTCTCGTCCGTCCGCATCACCTTCGTCGGCGGCGGCAACATGGCCGCTGCCCTGATCGGCGGCCTCATCGCCCGCGGCGCCACCGCCGCATCGCTCGCCGCGATCGACCCGTCGCCCTCGCAGCGCGACGCGCTCGCCTCGCGCTTCGGCATCGGGGTCCACGCGGCACCGTCGGCCGCGGCGCTCGATGCCGACGTCGTCGTCCTCGCGGTCAAGCCGCAGCAGATGCACGAGGCCGTCCTGTCCATCGCGCCGCACCTGCGGGCGCCGCTGGTGATGTCGGTCGCCGCCGGTGTGCGCGCCGACGACCTCTCGCGCTGGCTGGGCGGCTACGGTCGCATCGTCCGCACGATGCCGAACACGCCGGCGCTGGTCGGACTGGGCGCGACCGGCCTGGCGCCGCTGGCCGGTGCGACGGCGGCCGACCGCGCGCTCGCCGGGGCGATCATGGGCGCGGTGGGCGAGACCGTGTGGGTCGACGACGAGGCCAAGCTCGATGCAGTCACCGCACTGAGCGGCAGCGGCCCCGCCTATGTCTTCCGGTTCATCGAATCGATGATCGACGGCGGCATCGCGCTCGGGCTCGACGCCGAGCAGTCGCGCCGGCTGGCGATGCAGACGGTGCTCGGCGCAGCCCAGCTGGCGGCGAGCGCCTCCGAGCCGCCGTCGGTGCTGCGCGAACGGGTGACGTCCAAGGGCGGCACCACGGCCGCGGCCCTCGCGGTGATGGCCGAGCGTGACCTGCCCGCGCTGGTGGCCGACGCGATGGCCGCCGCCTGCAGCCGGTCCGAGGCCCTCGGCCGGGAGTTCGGTGCCGCAGGCTGAGCCCGTCTCGGCGTCTCAGGCGAGGGTCGCGTCGACGAGGATCCCGGCGAACACCGCCGCGCCGAACCAGGTGTTGTGGTTGAAGGCGCGGAAGCACCCGTCGCGGTCGCGGTCGCGGATCAGCGTCCAGTGATAGGCCGCGATGCCCGCCGCCACCAGCAACCCGGCATCGTAGGCCGGCCCGAGTTCCTCGATGCGGCCCACCAGCACCAGCAGCCCGAGCGCGGCGGCATAGGCGAGCATCACCGCGGTCACGTCGTGGCGCCCGAAGGTGATCGCCGAGGTCCGGATGCCGATCTTCAGGTCGTCGTCCCGGTCGACCATGGCGTATTCGGTGTCGTAGGCCACTGCCCAGCAGACGTTCGCAGCGAGCATCACCCAGGCCGACAGCGGCAGCGTGCCCTGCAGCGCCGCCCAGGCCATCGGGATGCCGAAGCCGAACGCGATGCCGAGGTAGGCCTGGGGGATGGCGAGGAAGCGCTTGGTGAAGGGGTAGCTGGCGGCCAGGAACGCAGCGACCGCTGCCAGCGCCCAGGTCAGCCCGTTCATCGGCAGCACCAGCAGCAGCGCGAGCAGCGACAGTCCGACGAACAGGGCGACCGCCTCGTTCGGGCGGATGAGGCCGGCGGTCAGCGGCCGGTCCTTCGTGCGGGCGACGTGCCGGTCGAAATCGCGATCGGCCCAGTCGTTGATCGCGCACCCGGCCGAACGCATCAGCAGCGTGCCGAGACAGAAGGCGAACAGCTCGTACGGCGGGGGCGCGCCGTGGCCGGCGACGAACAGCGCCCACAGCGTCGGCCAGAGCAGCAGCAGCGTGCCGATCGGACGGTGCAGCCGCAGCAGCCTGGCGTAGAGCACCCAGCGCGGCGGCACCGCGCCTGTCGACGCGCCGCTCACGGCCGGGTTTCGGCCTTCGGCGCGGCCTTGGCGTCGGTCTTCGGTGCGGCCTTGGCGTCGGCCTTGGCGTCGCCTTTCGGCGCAGCCTTGGCGTCGGTCTTCGGCGCCGCCTTGGCTTCAGCCTTCGGGTCGGCCTTCGGGTCGGCCTTGGAATCGGCCTTGCTCGTGGTGCGCGAACCGCTGACGGTGAGCCCGGCGGCGCCCATCTTGCGGATGCTCGTCTCGCCGATGCCCTTCACCCTGGCCTGGATGTCGTCGAGGCTCTTGTAGGGGCCATTGCGGCGCTCGTCGACGATCCGCTGGGCGATGGTCGGACCGATGCCGCCGATGAGCTGGAGCTCGTCGACCGAAGCGGTGTTGGCATTGACCGCAGCGAACGCGGACGAGATCGACAGCAGCAGGGCTGCAAAAGCGAGCAGCAGCGTCTTCATGGGGCCTCCGGTTCGGCATCGTCGGATCGACGCCGGACTGTATCGGAGGCCGACGCATCCACCAAGCCGGCCGCGAGGCCTAGGCCGTGCGCATCACCCTGCTCGCAGGGCGCGCCCGGACAGTGCCGGGAGCACGCGGGGTGGCCGCGGGGAGAACGCGGACCAGCATCCGCGCCGGTCCGTCGGACCGGCGCCAGGGCTCAACCGACGACGGCGGTCGCCGGTTCGGGCGCCGGCTCGCGGGCCGGCCAGAGCTTGTTCACCAGATCCCGGGTGTTGCGGATGTTGCCGCGGCTCGATGCACCGAACACGATGCTCTCGAGATTCGGCTGCCGGCAGACCCACTCGAGCGCCTCGGACGCCGGGATCGCGCCGGAGGCGAACACCGACATCGCGATCGGACGGAAGCGCCGCTCGCGCATCGCGCGCTCGTAGGCCTCGACCCCCCCGCACATCCGGAAGCCGATCTTGTTGATGTTGCTGCAGACGATCGGGTTGTCGATGCCGACCTCCTCGAGCACGTCGAGCAGCTTCGGCAGGTTCATCGTGATGAAGCCCGGCTCGGCGCCGTACTTCGCGCGGACATGGTCGGCGAAGATGCGGAAGGCATCCTTGAAGCCGAGCCCGAGCAGGAAGTCGACGAGCACGTTCTGCAGGAAGATGACCGGCGTCTTCAGGCCGCGGAACATCTTCATCTCGGCGTCGATCAGCAGCGTGGCGATGCCCTCGACGTCCTTGCGGGCCAGCGACATGCCGCCGCGCATCGCCGCGTCGAGCAGACCGCCGTCGGGCAGGAAGCGCTTGATCGCCCCGAGCATGCCGTCGTCGGCCATCGCATTCGCATACTTGTGCGCATACGGCATGCACGGATAGAAGACGAAGTCCTCGTAGCGCTTCGGGTTGGCGCGCACGTGGTCGCACACCTCGCCGATGCGGTCGTGAGTCGTGCACATGAAGGTGCGCACGCCCTCGTCGTAGGCGACGTCGAGCACCTCGATGACGGCCTTCATGTCCTGGAAGCGCATGAGCTGCGCTCGCGCCTTCTCCTCGGACATGTGGTTCACGCCGAAGAACTGGTTGTCGCCGAACAGCAATCGATCCATGGTCATCGCCCGGTGAGCCCGGCCAGAGCGGCGCGCCAGCCGCGCCGTTGAGCCGGTTGTTCAGGCCGCGGCGCCAGCACCTGGGGCAGCGCTGCGGCAGTGGCGTCGGAGTCGTCGATCATCATCGCGACCGTACGGTCGGTCATCGCGGCGCTGGCGAACGAGTTGACGTTGTCGGTGCGGCCCGCGGCGATCGCGTCCACCCAGTAGTCGAGCTGCGACGAGTACTCCTCGCCCCGCACGTAGAACCACACCGGGTCGGTCAGCTCGGTGGTGTAGCGCACGTTCCAGCCGGTCTTGTAGCCCTCCGGGGGCGCTGTGCCCTCGCGGACGTAGACCTGGCATTCCTGACGGTCGGCGTAGATGCGGCCGGCCGTGCCCCACGCGGTGATGCGCGTGGTCATCTTCCGGTACGACTCGTCGCTCCAGTTGACCGAGACCTGGGCGCTGACGCCGTCGCGGTAGAGCAGCGTGCCGTAGACCTCGTCCTCGGTGTCCGCCGAGAAGATGCGACCGAGCACGGTGCCCGTCGCACGCTCGGGCGTGCCGATCAGCCAGTTCACCAGGTTGATCGGGTGCGCCGCGTAGTCGTAGAGGCAACCGCCGCCTTCGCTGCGCTGGGTGCGCCAGGTCGAGCCCTTCGGACGCAGCACGACCGGGCCGAAGGCCTCGGCACGGATGTGCGAGATGCGGCCGATCGCGCCCGAATCGATGACGCGCTTCATCTCGTTGAACGCGCCGACGAACCGGTTGTGGTAGCCGACCTGGGTGACGAGATTCTTCTGCACGCCGAGCGCGGCGAGCGCGTCGGCATCGGCGGGATCCAGACAGAACGGCTTCTCGCAGAACACGTGGAGCCCGCGCTCGAGCGCCTGGCGCACCAGCGTCGCATGCGAGCGCGACGGCGTGGCGACGATGACCGCATCGAGGTCCGTCTTCAGCATCTCGTCGTACGAGGTGAACCCGTTCATGCCGGTGTACTTGCCCAGCACGTCCAGCACGTATTGACTGGCGTCGCACACCGCGACGACCTTCGCGCCGGGGTGGGCGTTGATCATCGACAGGTGCGACAGACCCATCTTGCCCAGACCGACGACTCCGACCTTGACGACCATGTTCAGCGTGCCTCGCGTTTGCCGGAAGGGAGATTACGGGTGCTGCGTGACCGGAAGACGCCGCCGAACGCCGCCTCCATGACGAACACCAGCGACCACCAGTAGCGCTTGGCGCGCAGCTTCGGCTGGATGATGAGTCGGAAGAGCCATTCGAGCCCGAGCGCCCGGATCGGGGCCGGCGCCCAGGGCACGGTGCCCGCGTGATAGTCGAAGGCCGCGCCCACGCCGACCATCCATGGCGCCTTCACGCGCTCGAGATGCTCGGCGATCCACGCCTCCTGCTTGAGCAGGCCCAGACCGACCCAGACGATGTCGGGCTTCGCCGCGTTGATCATCTCGACGACCTGGGCATCCTCCTCGGCCGACAGCGGACGGAACGGCGGGGTGTAGGTGCCGACGACCTGCAGATCGGGGAAGCGCTCGCGGAGCTTGTCGGCCATCTGCTCGGCGACGCCTTCCTTGCCACCGTAGAAGAAGTGCCGCCAGCCCGGCGCCTGTCCGGCCTCGGAGCAGTCGAGCTGAAGCACCGGGCCGTTGTAGCGCTCGATGCGCTCGCCCCAGAACCAGCCCGCGACGATCACGCCGACGCCGTCGCAGAGCGAGAAGTCGGCGCCGCGGATGAAGGCGAGGTGCTCGGGCTTGCGCAGCGCGTGGTACATCGACTCGGTGTTCGTGATGGACACGTACCCACCGGGACGGCGCTCGGAGATCCGCGCGCCCATCGCTTCGAGGACTTCGCTCTTGCCAGCGCCCGAGACGGGGATGCCGCACACCCAGGACGTGGAGGAGGCCTTGTGCATGTATTGCGCCGAGAGTCCTCGAGGAGAGGAACGTTATGGTTCGAGTTCGTCGGAATTGTAAGGGGCTGCCTCCGGCGGCACTGTTAGTTTTGTCACCGCGGTGCCCTGCAGCCGACGGGCGGATCGCGCGTCGTGGCGTCCGTGTGCAGCCCGTCACGGAGCGGGTCGGACGCGCCCGCCTCGCGAGGCATCGGCGCGACCGCCGATCGGCGTCGGCGTGCCGGCCGTCAGCCGCCTTCGGACTCGAGCGCCTCGGTGCGGCGCGGCGGATAGCTGTCCCAGTGGTTGCATCCGGGACACTGCCAGTAGAAGCGGCGGGCCTTGAACCCGCACTGGCCGCAGACGAAGCGTGACAGCCGGGCCGCCTGCTTCTGGATCAGCGCGCCGGCGAGCGCGATGTCCGAGGCCGCGGCATCGGTCTCGCCACCGGCCTTGCGCAGCTCGATGAGCTGCTCCAGACCGAGCAGCGACGGACTGCGCGACAGCGACTCGCGCAGCCATGCGATGGCGGCGGGCGCACCGTCCCGACGGGCCCGCGCCTGGGCGATCGCCCGCAGCGCATCGACCGACGGGTGCCCCTCGAGCGCGGCCTCGAGCCGGGCCAGGCCGGCGTCGAGCCGCCCCACCCGCTCGTGCGCCTGCAGCCAGCGCTCGCCGGTCAGCGCCAGGTGAGGAGCGCTGATTCGCGCAAGCTCGGTCCAGGCGTCGATCGCGGCGTCGAAGTCGTCGGCGGCGAACGCCGCCTCGCCGCGGAGCAGCCAGGGACGCGGATGCGCGCCCCCCGAGGCGAGCGCACGGTCGATCTCGCGCCGCGCCTGCTCGTGGCGCTCGGGTGCGTTGCCGGCGAGCGCCTGCTGGCCGAGCTCGCAGTGGAAGTGGGCGATCAGGTGGTGCAGGTCCTCGCCGGCGTCACGCTGCAGCCGCTGCGCGAGCTCGATCGCCCGCGGCCAGTCGCGCACCATCTGCGCGAGGTCGAGCCGATGGCGCAGCGCCGCCCGGGCATAGGTCGACCCTTCGAGGCGGTTGAACGCATCCTCGGCCCGGTCGAGCAGTCCGGCGCGCAGGAAGTCCTGCCCGAGCTCGAACAGCGCGTGCTCGCGCTGAGCGGGCTGCAGGTCCGAGCGGGACACCAGACTCTGATGGACACGGATCGCGCGGTCGGTCTCGCCGCGGCGCCGGAACAGGTTGCCGAGCGCGAAATGCAGCTCCACCGTCTCGGGGTCGAGGTTCACGACGTCGACGAAGGCGTCGATCGCCTTGTCCGGCTGCTCGTTGAGCAGGAAGTTCAGCCCCTTGAAGTACGCATCGGGCAGCTGCGAGGACTGGCGGATCAGGTGCCGCGTGTCGATGCGCGAGGCGAGCCAGCCCAGCCCGAAGAACAGCGGGATGACCAGCAGCCACCACAGCTCGAGTTCCATCTGGGGACCGTCCCGGGCGCGTGCGGTGCGCCGCTCAGATGCCGCGCGGGCCGGATTCGCCCCGTGCGGACAGCCGGGCGGCGTCGGACGGTGCGGCGGCTTCGGCTGCCCGTACGGCGGCCTTGGTGCTCGAGTCCGCGTCGCGGCGCAGCCGGCCGATCGAGCGGCGCTGGCGCAGCACCAGGGGCATCGTCGCGATCACGCCGATCAGCGCGCCCGCAGCGAAGAACAGCAGCAGGAAGAGCACGAGCGGCGCGCGCCACTCGAACTCGGGAATGCCGAAGAAACGCAGCGTCGCGGTGTCGGTGTTCGACAGCGCGAAGCCCATCATCACGAGGAACAGGCCCAGCTTGAACAGCCAGCTCAGCAGCCGCATCACGCCGGTCCCGGGGGCACGTTCAGCGCTCGTCGCCGTCGGCGCGGGCACGCACGTCGACCCGCTCGCGCAGTTCCTTGCCCGGCTTGAAGTGAGGCACCCGCTTCTCGGGCACCTGGACACGCTCGCCGGACTTCGGGTTGCGGCCGATGCGCGGCGGGCGGTGCGACAGCGCGAAGCTGCCGAACCCGCGGATCTCGATCCGGTGACCGTCGGCCAGCGTCTTGGCCATCGCGTCGAGGATGGTCTTGACCGCGAACTCGGCGTCCTTCGCAACCAGCTGCGGATACCGCTCGGCGAGCCGTGCGATGAGCTCCGACTTGGTCATCGTCCCGGGGGACTGCTGATCGTCGATGTCCAGCATGGCGGCCTGCGCGGCTCCGTGGAGAATGGGGCCCGGCCCTTTCGGTCCGGGGACCCCGGCCCCTGAGGGCCGGAGACCGGCCGCGCCCCCGCGGGGCACGACCGGGGCACTGCGACTTACTTCGTCGGCTCTTCGCCGCCCGACAGCTTGGCACGCAGCAGCGCGCCGAGGTTGGTCGTGCCGGTGGCGGCACCGCTCTCGGCCTGCATGCGCTGGATCGTCTCGGCAGTCTCGACGGTGTCCTTCGCCTTGATCGACAGGCTGATCGAACGGTTCTTGCGGTCGATGTTGATGATCATCGCCTCGACCTGATCGCCTTCCTTCATGTGCATGCGGGCATCCTCGACGCGATCGCGCGAGATCTCGGACGCACGCAGGTAGCCGTCGATGTCGCCACCGATGTGGACCACCGCACCCTTCGGGTCGACGCTCTTCACGGTCCCGACCACGACGTGGCCCTTCTCGTGCTGCGAGGCGTAGCTGGTGAACGGGTCGCCGTCGAGCTGCTTGATGCCGAGCGAGATGCGCTCGCGCTCGACGTCGATCGCCAGCACCACCGCACCCACGTCGTCGCCCTTCTTGAACTCGCGCACGGCCTCTTCGCCGGTCTTGCTCCAGGAGAGGTCGGACAGGTGCACCAGGCCGTCGATGCCGCCCGGCAGGCCGAGGAACACGCCGAAGTCGGTGATCGACTTGATCGTGCCGCTGACCTTGTCGCCCTTGCGGTGGTTCTCGGCGAATTCCTGCCACGGGTTCGGACGGCACTGCTTCATGCCGAGCGAGATCCGGCGGCGGTCCTCGTCGATCTCCAGGACCATGACCTCGACCTCGTCACCCAGCGACACCACCTTGCCGGGGTTGACGTTCTTGTTGGTCCAGTCCATCTCGGAGACGTGCACCAGGCCTTCGATGCCCGGCTCGATCTCGACGAAGG
>CAIUGQ010000178.1 GCA_903898725.1 uncultured Burkholderiales bacterium
AGGCCGAGCAGCAGACCGACCGCAGCGACCGCCCACAGCAGCCGGCGAACGACCGCCCCCCGCTGAACGGCCCGGCGGACCGGCAGGCGCCGTCCCGCGGCCCGTCGACGGGGCTGCGCAGCAGCACGGCCGGTGGGGCGGCGCGTAAGGGTCACGACGTGGCGGGCGGGCGGAGCACGGGTCCGCCCGATTCTAGAGGACGCTGCCCCGTGGCGTCGGCCGCTCGGCCGTCAGCCGAAGGAGCGCGGCCATCTCCCACGGATGGTCGACGAGTGCATCCGCGCCCCAGGTGTGCGGCGGCTGGTCTTCATGACCGCAGTAGCCGTAGGCGGCAGCGACCGTCCGCATGCCCGCGGCGCGGCCGGCCTCGACGTCTCGCAGGTCGTCACCGACATAGATGCAGCCGCCGGCATCGACGCCGGCCAGGCGTGCCGCATGCAGCAGCGGCTCGGGATGCGGCTTGGCGAAGGCCGTGGTGTCGCCGCCGATGGCGGTCGCCGAGCGCTCGAGCACGCCCAGCGCGGCGAGGATCGGCCGCACGTAGCGCTCGACCTTGTTGCTGACCACGCCCCACCGCAGCCCTGCGGCATCGAGGGCGTCGAGCAGTTCGGGCACCCCGTCGAACAGGCGGGTGTGCACCACCATCCCCGCCTCGTAGCGCTCGAGGAACTCGACGCGCAGGGCCTCGAAGGCCGGTTCCTCGCGCGCCACGCCGAGGCCGCGGCCGATCAGCCCGCGCGCGCCCATCGAGGCGAACGGGCGCAGCGCCTCGAGCGGCAGCGGTTCCAGGCCGCGCTCGACCCGCATCGCGTTGACCGGCGCCGCCAGGTCGGCGGCGGTATCGGCGAGCGTGCCGTCGAGATCGAAGAACACCGCCTGCGGGCGGGTCTGGAAGCGGGGGTACGGCGTCATCGTCGTCGGTGCTCCGTCACGCCGGCCGGCGGAAGGCGACCAGGTAGTTGACGCTGACGTCGCCGTCGACCAGCCGGTATTCGCGCGTCAGGGGGTTGTAGGTCAGGCCGATCATCGCCTGCTGCTCGAGCCCGGCGCGCCGGCCGGCCGTCACCAGTTCCGAGGGCCGGATGAACTTCGCGAACTCGTGCGTGCCGCGCGGCAGCAGGTTCAGCACGTACTCGGCACCGACGATCGCGAAGAGGAAGGACTTCGGATTGCGGTTCAGCGTGGAGACGAAGACCCATCCGCCGGGCCTGACCATCCGCGCGCAGGCCGCGACGGTCGAGGCCGGGTCCGGCACGTGTTCGAGCATTTCCATGCAGGTGACGATGTCGAAGGCGTCCGGCGCCTCGTCGGCCATCGCCTCGGCGGACGTCTTGCGGTAGGTGACCGTCACGCCCGACTCCAGGCCGTGCAGCTCGGCGACCTTCAGCGGCCGGTCGGCGAGGTCGATGCCGGTGACGCTCGCCCCCTGGCGGGCCATCGCCTCGGCGAGGATGCCGCCACCGCAGCCGACGTCGATCGCGCGCTGTCCGGCGAGTCCGCCGGTCAGGCGCTCGATCCAGCCGAGTCGCAGCGGGTTGATCGCATGCAACGGGCGGAACTCGGAGTTCGGATCCCACCATCGGGCCGCGAGGGCCTGGAACTTGGCGATCTCCGCGGCATCGGCGTTCGGCGCACGTGCCTCGGCGGCGGGGCGGGGGGAGGCTGTTCCGGCTTCGGGGGTGGTGCTCATCGCTGACTTCCTTGCTGGGACCGCCATTCTACGGAGCCGCCGCGGCGGCCTCGCGATCTCCCGACGCCCGACGGTGCGAACCGGCGCGTCCAAATGAAAACGCCCCGCACGAGGCGGGGCGTCCGGAGCGCGGGACCCGAAGGTCCCGCAGATCACGGTGGTCCGTGTTACTTGATCGGACGGGTACCGACGACCTCGATCTCCACGCGACGGTTCTTCGCGCGGCCTTCCGTGGACTTGTTGTCGGCGACGGGCTGCTTCTCGCCCTTGCCTTCAGTGTAGACACGGTTGGCTTCGATGCCCTTGCTCACCATGTAGGCCTTGACGGCCTCGGCACGACGCAGCGAGAGCTTCTGGTTGTAAGCATCGGAACCCACGGAGTCGGTGTGACCCACGGCGATGATCACTTCCAGCGTGATGTTCTTGATCTTCGAGGTCAGATCATCCAGCTTCGCCTTGCCTTCCGGCTTCAGGACGGCCTTGTCGAAGTCGAAGAACGTGTCGGCGGCGAACGTCACCTTCTCGCTGGTCGGCTTCGGAGGCGCCGGCGGCGGGGGAGGCGGCGGCTTCGGCGGCACGACGGCCGGTGCCGCAGGTGCCGGCGGGGGCGGCGGCGGCGCGGGCGGCGGCGGGGGTTTCGGGATCAGATCCTGATTGCACCCCGTCTGAGCGTTGGACGGATCCCAGAACGGCGTACGGACGCACAGACCGAACGGGCTGTTCGGGTCCGAGAACGGCGAGGTCACGACACCGCCGTCCGGGCTCTGCACATAACCATACTGGTTCGCCTTAGCAGCGACTTGGCGCGGCGCACTCGCCCCGCCCGTCGCGCAGGCGGCCAGCAGCGCGGTCGCTGCAAGAGCCCCCAACTTGACCGATTTCTTCATGTTTCTCCTCTCGGTGAGATGACTCACATCAGAAAAATCAACGCCTTGCGACGCCTGCGGAGCAGTGTAGCGGAGCCACCCCCCACGGCAAAGCGTCCATGACCCCCGCCTGGTAACCAGAACAATCGCGGTTCCAAGGCAAACATTGCACTCCGAGGACCGCGAAGATGCAGGCATCAGGCGGCTTCCGGCACGATTTTGCCCAAGCGATTGTGCCACACGGCATACCTCTCAAGGACCTCCGATACGGTGCATAACGCCCGTTCATCGACCATTTGTCGTTTGACTACAACAGGCTTGCCGGCGATCCAGACATCGGTGACGTGTTCGCGGCCGGCGGCGAACACCAACTGCGAGACCGGGTCGTGCACCGGCTGAAGGTCGGCGTCAGAGAGGTCGATCGCCACCAGGTCCGCCCATTTTCCGGGCGAGATGCTCCCGATCTCCTCACCGATGCCCAGCGCGCGTGCACCGCCCAGGGTCGCCGCGTACAGCGCGCGGTGCGCGCCGAACGCTGCCGCATCGCCGCTCGCGCCCTTGGCGAGCAGGGAGGCGGTCCGTGTCTCGAGCAGCAGGTCGAGCCGGTTGTTGCTCGCCGACCCGTCCGTCCCGATGCCGACGTTGACGCCGGCCTCGAGCAGCCGCGCGACCGGTGCGATCCCGCTTCCGAGCTTCAGGTTGGAATGGGGGCAGTGCGCCACCGAGGCCCCGTGGGCGGCGAGCAGGCGCAGCTCCGCGTCCGACAGGTGCACGGCGTGCACCGCGATCAGGTCCGGGCCGAGCAGCCCGAGCCGCTCGAGCCGCGCGAGCGGCCGCAGGCCGTGTCGGGCCTCGTGCTCGGCGACCTCCTGCGCGGTCTCGTGCACATGCACGTGGACCGGCAGCTGCAGTTCGGCCGACAGCTTCGACACCTCGCGCAGCCCGTCGTCCGACACGGTGTAGGGCGCATGCGGCGCCAGCGTGAAGCCGATCGTCGGCTCGTGGCGCATCGCGTCGCGCAGGCGCAGCCCCTTGGCGAGGTAGTCGGCGGGGCCGCTGCCGTAGGCGCTCGGGAAGTCGACGACGATGATGCCGACGTGCGCCCGCATCCCCATGGACAGCGCCGCCCGGGCCGTGGCCTCGGGGAAGAAGTACATGTCGTTGAAGGTGGTGATGCCGCCGCGCAGCATCTCGCGGCAGGCGAGCACGGTGCCGTCATGCACGAAGGCATCGGACACCAGCCCGGCCTCCAGCGGCCAGATGCGCTCGTTCAGCCAGCGTGCCAGCGGCAGGTCGTCGGCGGCGCCGCGCAGCAGGCTCATGGCCGCATGGGTGTGCAGGTTCACCAGCCCCGGGATCAGCAGGTGACCGGGGAGATGGACCGTCTCGGCGTCGGGATGCCGGCGCACGGCCTCGGCGGCGGGCAGCACGGCCTCGATCCGGCCGTCGCGCACGACGACGGCATGGTCGGTCAGCACGACGTCGTCGGGTTCGACCGGGGCGATCCAGCGGGGCAGGATCAGCCGGGGAGGCGGGCGGGTCGACGGGTGGGTCGACGGGTGGGGACGAGGGGTGTCGGGCATCGCGGGCTCGGCGGACGGGCCGGAATCGACCCGCAGAATTAGAGCACATCCGGATTGGTTTAAAATTCAAAGGTTTATCCGATCCGCCGTCGCGCGCACCCCATGGACCAATTCGCCAAGGAAACCCTCCCGGTCAGTCTCGAGGAGGAGATGCGTCGCTCGTACCTCGATTACGCGATGAGCGTGATCGTGGGCCGTGCGCTGCCCGACGTGCGCGACGGCCTCAAGCCCGTGCACCGTCGCGTGCTGTTCGCGATGCACGAGCTGAACAACGACTGGAACCGCCCGTACAAGAAGTCGGCCCGTATCGTCGGCGACGTCATCGGCAAGTACCACCCGCACGGCGACCAGTCGGTCTACGACACCATCGTGCGGATGGCGCAGGACTTCTCGCTGCGCTACCTGCTGGTCGACGGCCAGGGCAACTTCGGCTCGGTCGACGGCGACAGCGCGGCGGCCATGCGGTACACCGAGATCCGGCTGTCGAAGATCGCGCACGAGCTGCTCGCCGACATCGACAAGGAGACGGTCGACTTCGGCCCGAACTACGACGGCTCGGAGAAGGAGCCGCTGCTGCTGCCGGCCAAGATCCCGAACCTGCTGATCAACGGCAGCTCGGGCATCGCGGTGGGCATGGCGACCAACATCCCGCCGCACAACCTGCGCGAGGTGGTCGAGGGCTGCCTGCTGCTGCTGCGCCGTCCCGAGGCCAGCATCGACGAGCTGATCGAGCTCATCCCGGCGCCCGACTTCCCCACCGCCGGCATCATCTACGGCGTCG
>CAIUGQ010000179.1 GCA_903898725.1 uncultured Burkholderiales bacterium
CCGCGCTGCTCGAGGTCGGCAAGTCGCGGCTCGAGGCGATGGGTGAGGTCGAGGAGTCGATCGACCTGATCGAGTACTACTGCGATCGGGTCGAGGCCGCGCAGGGCTGGTCCGTGGACCTCGCAGGCGGGCCCGGCGGCGAACGCGGCCACGACCGGCTCCGCCCGTACGGGGTCTTCGCGGTGATCGCGCCCTTCAACTATCCGATCGCGCTCGCGGTCGGCATGACCACCGGCGCGCTGCTCGGCGGCAACGCCGTGGTGCTCAAGCCGGCCCCGGGCGCTGCCCTGTCGGCGCCGGCCCTGCTGCGGGTCTTCGAGTCGGCGGGCCTGCCCGCGGGCGTGCTCAACCTGGTGTGCGGCGACCGCGACACCGGGGCGCTGCTCGCCTCGCACGAGGGCATCGACGGCGTGGCCTTCACCGGCTCGCACGAGGTCGGCATGCAGCTGATGCGGGCGGCGGTCGCCGCTCGCTTCGCCCGGCCGGTCCTCGCCGAACTCGGCGGCAAGAACGCGGCCTTCGTCACCGCGAGCGCGGACCTCGACGCCGCCGCATCGGGCGTCGCACGCTCCGCCTTCGGACTGTCCGGGCAGAAGTGCTCCTCGTGCTCGAAGGTCTACGTGCACCGCGACGTGCGCGAGGCCTTCGTCGAGCGGCTCGGTGCGTTCGCATCGCGACTGGTCGTCGGCGATCCGCGCGAGGCGGGCACCTTCACCGGACCGGTGATCGGCGAGGCCTCGGCGCGTCGCTTCGAGGCGGCGCTGCGGGCGGCCCGCGACGCCGGTGCGTCGGTGCTCGCCGGCGGCGTGCGCCTGGACGGCGACCTCGCCCGGCACGGTGCCTACCTCGCCCCGACCGTCGTGGCCGACGCCGCGCCGGAGCACGAGATCAATCGGCGCGAACTCTTCGTGCCGCTGCTGTCGCTGCAGTCGTTCGACACGCTCGCCGCGGCGATCGACGATGCGAACCGCTCGGCGCTCGGACTGTCGGCCGGTGTCTATGCGCGCGATGCGGCCGAGGTCGCGCTGTTCGACGAGCACATCGAGGCCGGCGTGCTCTACGCGAACCGGCCGAGCGGCGCGACCACCGGTGCCTGGCCGGGCTTCCAGACCTTCTGCGGCTGGAAGGGCTCGGGGTCGACCGGCAAGGGCGGCCTGGGGCCGTTCTACGTGCAGCAGTTCATGCGCGAGCAGAGCCGGACGTCGGCGGCCTGAGGCAAGCCCGTCCGGGGCGGGCGCGGGCTGGGCTACCATTCGGCCTTCGCCGCGCATCGCGGCCGTCGTCGAACGGAGTCGTGCCGTGCAGGTCGTCTGCCTCGATCTCGAAGGGGTGCTGGTCCCCGAGATCTGGATCGAATTCTCCAAGCGCACCGGCATCGCCGAGCTTGCGCGCACCACCCGCGACGAGCCGGACTACGACAAGCTGATGCGCTTTCGCATCGACCTGCTCGCCCGTCACGGCCTGAAGCTCGCGGACATCCAGGCCGTGATCGACGGCATGGGCCCGATGGCCGGCGCGCGCGAGTTCCTCGACGCGCTGCGGGCGCGGTTCCAGGTGGTGATCCTGTCGGACACGTTCTACGAGTTCGCCGATCCGCTGATGCGCCAGCTCGGGCGGCCGACCCTGCTGTGCCACCGGCTCGAGACCGACGCGCAGGGCTTCGTCACGCGGCACGTGCTGCGCATGCCGAATCCGAAGAAGGCGGCCGTCGAGGCGCTGAAGTCGCTGAACTTCACGGTGATCGCGGCCGGCGACTCGTACAACGACACCGCGATGCTGGGTGCCGCCGATGCGGGGTTCTTCATCCATCCGCCCGAGTCGATCGTCGCGCAGTTCCCGCAGTTCCCGGTCACGCGCAGCTACGAGCACCTGGCGGCGCTGATCGACGAGGCCTCGCGGCGCCTGCCCTGAGTCGCGACGCGGCGCGCACGACCGGGCCCCGGGCCGGGTCCTGCGGGACCTGCGTTCAGGACGTCTGAACGAGCTCGGCGGGCCGCAGCGTGAAGCCGAGGCGCTCGTCTTCGCCGGTGCTCAGCAGCGCGCAGGACACGGTGACCGCCGAGGCTTCGCCCGAGGTGCGCGTCAGCTGCGCCGGCACCTGCTGCATGAAGCCGTTGCGACGGACATCGGCGAGGATGGCCGGCCAGTCCGACAGCCATTCGCCGAGGGAGTGCTCCTCGGTCATCGCACCCAGGTCGAGGCCCACCATCGCGGTGAAGGGCGCGTTGGTCATCAGCACGCGCCCGGCGGTGTCGGTGATCGCGATCGCGGGTGCGTGCGGATCGGCGTCGGACAGCGCGTTCGCCTGCGGGCCGACGGCCTGCGGCGCATGCTCGGGCGCGGTCCGCATCCGCACGCGCAGCAGGGTCTGGTCGCCCGACGGGAAGCGGGACGCCACGACCTCGACGGTGCCCGTGGCGCCGGCGAGGGCCGCGCGCACCTCGTCGGTCCGGCCACCGCCACGCGCGACCTCGACGAGCGCCGCCACCTGCGGCCAGGCGGCCGGCTCGAACAGCCGCGAGAGCTCGCGCCCGGCGAGCGCCACCGGGGTCTCGGACAGGCGCTCGGCGGCCGCGGGATTGACCTCGACGATCTTGAGCGTCGCGGCATCGACGATCAGCACCGGGTCGGTCGAGACCTGGAACAGCAGCCGGTAGCGGGATTCGGATTCGCGCCGCTTCCAGAGCTCGCGCTCCATCTGCTGCTGGCCCTGCACGAAGCGCTGCTGGATGGCGGCGATGGCACGCAGGTCGCGGCCGGCGGCGACCACCGGCCCCGTCGGGCCGAGTCGCACGGCGGAGTACGCGATCGGGACGCCCGCGCCCGAGGGCAGCAGGTGCGAGACCTCGCAGCGACGCGCCACGCCGGTGACGGTGACCTCGTCGAGCATGCGCACGATCTTTCGGCGGGTCTGCTCGGTGACCGTGTCGACCCACGAGCGGCCGACCCACGAAGCCGCGGTTGGCGTGGGCGAATCCGCCCCCACGGCGACACTGCGGATCGTGCCGTCCAGATCCACCACGAGCGCGATGTCGCTCGAGACGGTGACGAACGCTTCGGCGAGCTCGGGTGCAAAAGCACCCAGGCTTCCGGTTGAAATCTCGCCGGTGCCGCGCTGGCTCACGAAGTGTCCTTCACTGTGCGCGGGGCCCCGCGGCCGGCGAGGCGGGCGGGGTCTCGTAAGGGGGAGAGGCCTGACAGAATTCGTCAAACAGGTGTCCAGGACACACTGTCAAGTGCATTGTAGACCTCGCCCGCCCACACGCAAGGGAAATCGGTGCAGGACAGTCTGCCGACATCCCGAAGGGGGGGCCGCCCGGTCGGGCGGTCGCTCAGCCGAGCGTTTCGACCGAATGGGTCTGGTTGGTGTAGATGCACAGGTCGCCGGCGATGGCGAGCGCCTTGCGCACGACCTGCTCCGCGGACAGCTCGGTGTTCTCGAGCAGCGCACGGGCCGCCGCCTGTGCATAGGGGCCGCCGGAGCCGATCGAGACCAGGCCGAACTCGGGCTCGAGCACGTCGCCATTGCCGGTGATCACCAGCGAGTGCTGGGTGTCGGCGACCGCGAGCATCGCCTCGAGGCGGCGCAGCATGCGGTCGGTCCGCCAGTCCTTGGCGAGCTCGACCGCCGCGCGCAGCAGGTGGCCGGAATGCTTGTCGAGCTTCGCCTCGAAGCGCTCGAACAGGGTGAACGCGTCGGCCGTGCCGCCGGCGAACCCGGCCAGCACCTTGTCGTGGTGCAGCCGGCGGATCTTGCGCGCGCTGGCCTTGACGACGATGTTGCCGAGCGTGACCTGGCCGTCGCCGCCGAGGGCGACCTGCGCGCCGCGACGGACCGAGACGATGGTGGTGCCGTGGAACTGTTCCATCCGGCGATCGTAGCGCGATTCGGCGCGTCGCCTCGAGCGGGCGACCGCCGCGGGGCCCCGGCCTACTGGCGGCGCAGGCGGATCTCGGCGAGGTCCGGGATGCCCATCACGGCGAGCAGCGCTGCCACGACGTGGTTCACGTCCTTGAAGACGAGGTACTTGCCGCCGGTGCGCAGCGCGACGACCTCGTTGAGCAGTTCGCCCGCCGCCACGAAGTCGACCCGCCGGAGCCGGCTGCAGTCGACGATGACCTCGGCCCGGTCGGCCGCGTACTCGCGCAGCGCGGCCAGCGCGTCCTGGGCACGGCCGGCGAGCTCGCCGATCAGCGCAAAGGCTTCGGGACCGGCGCTGAATCCGGCGTCGCCGGCGCTCCGGGCCGCAGCCGAGGCGGCGGCTTCGGAGGTGGCGGTGCCGGCCGCCGTCATGCGGACCGACGCGGGCATCGGCTCCCAGGCGGGCGGCGACACCTCGTACGTGACGCAGTAGTCGATCGACAGGTCGTCGAAGGCCTGCTGCTGCCCGAGCAGCCGCAGCAGCGCGAGCTGCAGCAGCCAGCAGGCCTCGGACGGATCGCGTCGACCGGGCTCGATGGTCGGGGCGACCGCGGCGAACAGCGCCTCGGCGCCCTGCACCAGCAGCTCCGGCTGACCGCGCTCGAAGACGGTGATGACGCGCAGCAGCAGGTCCGCGCCGAGCGCGTCGACCGTCGTGACGCCGGCGACATCGAGCAGCACGGTCCGGTGGCGCTGCGCGTTGCGCTGCACCTGCTCGAGCTGCTTGATCGACTGCGCATCGAGCGTCGCACCCAGGCTGACCGCCGACGGCGTGCCGCCGGAGGTCGAGCGCACCGGCTCGGGCGGCGGGGCGACGGACTCGTCCCAGGTGGGCGGCGAGGTCTCGAAGCGCGCGCTGAAATCGATCGCGAGGCTCTCGAAGTCCTCCCTGCGGCCGATCGCCTGGTACAGGTCGAACATCAGCGACCACGCCTGCCGCGTGTGTCCGGCGAGCGTGTTGTCCTTGATCGCCTGCCAGAGCACGCTGGCGGCGGCGGTGGCCTGGCCGTTTGAGTAGAGGACCGCCGCCTCCTCGAAGGCGGGCGGCAGCGACGAGCCGTTCGCCATGACGGAGAGGCCGTCGGCGCCGGCATCACCGAGGATCACCGAGGTGTCGGCCTCGAGCGCGGCGCGGGCCGGTGCGACCACGGCGGGTTCGGGGCCGCCACGGACCGGCGCCCGTGCGGGCCCCTTGCCATCGGGCCCGACGTCGGTCCGGGTGCCGGCGGTGACGCCGCCCGCGCGCGAGGGCACGTACACGGTGCCCGCCAGGCCCGCCTGGGCGGGCGGCCGCGCGACCGTCGGCCGCGGCGGCGCGATCATCTCGGATTCGATCTCGTCGATCTTCGCTGCGGTCAGGCGGGCGATCTCGCGCGGATCGCGGGCGCCCCCGGTCGATGCGGGCTCGGGATCACCGGGACGCCGGCGATCGGACCCGCGCCCCTCCTCCGGAGCATTCGAGCGTCGTCGCTCGCCTCCGCGGCCATCCTTCTTGCCGAACAGCGAAAATATCACGTTGTTAAATCAATGGGTTACGTCCCAGTGTAGCACGCAGCCCCGTTGCGCCCGCGCCGAGTCCGGACCGCAGGTCGGCCCTGGAGCACCTGTGGTCGCCATGGGGTCGCGGCATCCGCGCGACCGCTGCACCGACCTGTCACCCCTCTGTTTTTATGCGACACTGTTGCATATTCAACTGACGTGCATGAGGCCGGGATGGTGATCAGACGCTTGGGATGGGTCCTGCTCGCAACGGCGGGCGCCGCGGCGCAGGCCGAGTCGCTCCAGGACGTGACGGTGACCGCCACGCCGCTCGGCGACACGCCGCTGCAGTCGTCGCAGCCGGTGTCGGTGCTGCGCGGCGCCGAACTCGACCGGCGCCGCGCCGGCTCGCTCGGCGACGCGCTGGACAGGCTCCCCGGCGTCACCTCCAGCGGCTTCGGCACGGCTGCCGGACGGCCCGTGGTGCGCGGCTTCGCCGGACAGCGGGTCGGCATCACCGAGAACGGCCTCGACACGATGGACGCGTCCTCGCTGAGCCCGGATCACGCGGTCGCGGTGGATCCGCTCGGCACGACCCAGGTGGAGGTGCTGCGCGGGCCGGCGACACTCCTCTACGGCAGCGGCGCGATCGGCGGCCTCGTCAACGCGGTCACCGACCTGATCCCGACCACGCCGGTGCGCGGCCTGCGCGGCGACGCGCTGTTCGCCGGCGACTCGGCCAGCCGCGAGGGGCTCGGCGCGCTGCGGCTGCGCGGCGGGGTCGGCGCGGAGGGCGGTGGCAGCTTCAACTGGACGCTCGGCGCCTTCGGACGCGATGCCGGCGACTACCGGATCCCCGGCAATGCAGTCCTCGGCGACCCGTCGAGCGCCTCCGGCCGCCTGCCCAACAGCTTCTCCGAAGGCTCCGGCCGCTCGGGCGGCGTCTCGTGGATCGACCGCTGGGGCATGGCGGGCCTGTCGCATTCGGCGCTCGACACGCGCTACGGCATCCCGGCCGAGGACGGCGTGTTCATCGACCTGCGCAACCGCCGCACCGAGGGCCTGGTCGAGTTCGACGCGCCGCTGCCGGGGATCGAGACGCTGCGGCTGCGGAGCGCGGATGTCCGGTACCGACATGCAGAGATCGAGGGGGCTTCCGGTGAAGTAGGCACTGCCTTCGACAGCCAGGGCCGGGATACCCGGGTGGAAGGCGTGCATGCCCCGTTCATCGGGGTGCGCGGCGCCTTCGGCGTCCACCTGCGCACCCGCACGCTGTCGGCGAGCGGTGAGGAGGCCTACCTGCCGTCGACGCGGGAGCGCGAGGATGCGGTGTTCTGGGTCGGTGAGCGGGCGCTCGGAGACGGCCGGATCGAGTTCGGCGTCCGCCAGGGCCGTGCCACCCGGACGCCGGACGCCGAGTCGGGCCTGGCCGGGCGCCGCTTCTCGCCCGGATCCTGGTCGATCGGAGGGCTGATGCCGATCGCCGGCCCGATCGCGCTGTCGGCGGCGCTGACCGGGTCGCAGCGGGCACCGGCGACCGAGGAGCTGTATGCCGACGGTGCGCATGCCGCGACCCGGACCTTCGAACTCGGCGACGGCACGCTGGGCATGGAACGCTCGCGCGGCCTGGAGCTCGCCCTGCGCCAGACCACGGGCCCGGTGCGCTGGAAGATCGGCGGATTCGAGCGGCGGTTCTCCAGCTACATCGCCGGCTTCGGCACCGACGAGAACGCCGACGGCCTGGCCGATCGGGTCGACGAGACCGGCGGCATCACGAACTCGGTCGCCGATCCGGGCGCGGGCGAGTTCTCGCGACTGGCCTATCGGCAGGCCCCGGCTCGCTTTCGCGGCATCGAGGCCGAGATCGCCTGGCAGCCGGTCGCCTCGCCCTGGTCGATGCGCGGTTTCGGCGACGCCGTCCGCGGCACGGTCGACGGGCTCGGTGCGGCCCCCCGCACCCCCCCGCTGCGGATCGGCCTGTCCGTGGACTATGCGGCCGGCCCGTGGTCGGGCTTCGTGTCGGTGCTGCGTGCGGCCCGCCAGGACCGGGTCGGCGTCTTCGAGACCGAGACGCCGGGCTACACCCGGGTCGACGCCGAGCTCGCGCACACCTGGTCGCTCGGCACCAACCGGCTGGCGACGCTGTTCGTGCAGGGCCGCAACCTGATGAACGAGGACGTGCGCCTGTCGACCTCGTTCGTGAAGGACCTCGTCCCGATGCCGGGTCGCTCGGTCTACGCGGGGCTGCGCATCAGGATGTGAGCGACCCGCCTGCCCCCCGCCTCGGCCTCAGCGCAGGGAGATCGGCTCGCCCTCGATCAGGCGGTAGTAGACCCCCATCGGATCGTCGCGCAGCACCTCGAGGCGGCCGGCGATCAGCACCGGGTCGAAGGTGACGCGGACCGGTGTCTTCGCCTTGACCTCGACGATGCCCTCGGGACCGGCGGGCACGCAGAACGCGCAGGTCTGCGAGGTGACGGTGAGCAGGAAGTGGGTCTGCCGCTCGCCTGTCTGCAGCGGCAGCATGAAGCCGACGATCTTGACGTCCTGACGGTCGAGCTTGCGCACCGAGGCCGGGAACTCGGGCAGGAACTTGTCCTTCACTCGCACCGTCTTGACCTGCCCGAGCAGGTCCCAGGGCACGGTGCCGGGCACGACGGGCAGCGGCGGCGACACGAGCGGCTGCTGTCCGGCCTGACTGCCGAAGGCCGGCGGCGGTGTGCCGCCGGTGATCACGCCCCGACCCGCGGGCGGCG
>CAIUGQ010000180.1 GCA_903898725.1 uncultured Burkholderiales bacterium
GCCGGCTGCCGCGCCAGCGGCACCGGTCGCCGCGCCGACCTTGCCCGCGCTTCCCGAGCCGGTCCTCGCCGAGGGCGAGCGCCTGATCGAGCTGGCCATCGGCCCGCTCGAGCGCCCCGAGACGGCCGACCATCTCGCGGAACTCTTCACCGAGATCCCGGGCCTCGGCCGCATCGAGGCGACCGACGGCGGTCGCGCGGACGGCGAGGGCCTGCGCCGCTTCTGCATCATCACCTCGACGGCCGACAGCGATCTGCTCGACCTGTTCTCCTTCCATGTCGACCGCGACCAGGTCCGCATGGGCGCGGCCGCTGCCGCGGCACCCGTGCAGGCCCCCGCGGCCGTCGCCGAACCCGCGGCGCCCGCGCCGAAGGCCGCGGCGGTCGAGAACGCCGACTACGGCTTCTTCGTCGACCTTCCCGAAGCGACGCCTGCCCCGGCAGCTCCGGCCGCGGCCTCGGCCGCGCCGGCGACCGCTCCCGCACCCAAGCCCGCTGCGAAGGCCGCCGAACGGCCGGCCACCGGCGCGACCGCGCTCGAGAGCACCTCGATCCGCGTGCCGATCGAGAAGGTCGACCAGCTCATCAACCTGGTCGGCGAGCTGGTGATCACGCAGGCGATGCTGGCGCAGACCGGCCAGGCGCTCGATCCGGTCGTGCACCAGGGCATGTCCACCGGGCTGACCGACCTCGAGCGCAACACGCGGATGCTCCAGGAAGCGGTGATGGCCATCCGGATGATTCCGATGGCGGTCGTCTTCAACCGCTTCCCGAGGATGCTGCGCGACCTCGCCGGCAAGCTCGGCAAGCAGGTCGAGCTGCAGACCATCGGCGAGGACACCGAGCTCGACAAGGGCCTGATCGAGAAGATCACCGACCCGCTGACCCACCTCGTGCGCAACGCCGCCGACCACGGCATCGAGATGCCGGACGTGCGGGTCGCCGCAGGCAAGCCCGCGCTGGGCACGGTGACGCTCGCGGCGGCCCATCAGGGCGGCTCGATCGTCATCGAGGTGCGCGACGACGGCCGCGGCCTGAACCGCGACAAGCTGCTGAAGAAGGCGATCGAGCGCGGCCTGCCGGTCAGCGACCAGATGACGGACCAGGAGGTCTACGGCCTGATCTTCGAGCCGGGCTTCTCGACCGCCGCCGAGGTCACGGATGTCTCGGGCCGCGGCGTCGGCATGGACGTGGTCAAGCGCAACATCGCCTCGCTGGGCGGCTCCGTCGAGATCGACTCGACCGAAGGCCGTGGCATGCGGGTGTCGGTGCGGCTGCCGCTGACCCTGGCGATCATGGACGGCATGTCCGTCGGCGTCGCCGAGGAGACCTACATCGTGCCGCTCGCCTCGGTGGTGGAGTCGATCCACCTGTCGGCGGGCGACATCAAGTCGGTCGGCGGCACCGGCCGCGTGGTCGAGGTCCGCAACGAGTACCTGCCACTGCTGGCGCTCGACGAGCTGTTCGCCGTGCCCCGCAAGGAGCCGGTCTCGGGCGGGATCATGATCGTCGTCGAGGCCGAGGGCGGGCGGATCGCGCTCATCGTCGACGAGCTCATCGGCCAGCACCAGGTCGTCGTCAAGAACCTCGAGGCCAACTATCGCAAGGTGCCGGGCGTCTCCGGCGCAACCATCCTCGGCGACGGCCAGGTGGCATTGATCCTCGACGTGTCGTGGCTGGTCCGCCGCGCACGTCACTGAACACCTTTCGGACGGAGAGACCCATGGCTGCACATGATCGGGCGCACGACGCGGGAACGGCCGCGCGGCCTCGCGAGTACCTGACCTTCAGGCTCGGCGAGGAGGAGTACGGGATCGACATCCTGAAGGTCCAGGAGATCCGCGGCTACGAACAGCCGACCCGGATCGCCAACGCGCCCTCGTTCATCAAGGGTGTGGTGAACCTTCGCGGCGTGATCGTCCCGATCGTCGACCTGAGGCTGAAGTTCAACCTCGGCTCGGCGGAATACAACGACTTCACGGTCGTGATCATCCTGAACCTCGGTGTGCGCGTGGTCGGCATCGTCGTCGACTCGGTGTCCGACGTGATGGAGCTCGCGCCCGAGCAGATCCGGCCGGCACCGGAAGTGGGCGCTGCCGTCGAGGCGGACTTCATCACCGGGCTGGGCACGCTCAACGACCGGATGCTGATCCTGATCGAGATCGAGCGGCTGATGAGCGCCGCCGACATGGCCCTGGCCGAGCAGGCCGCCTGAGCGGCCCCCGGCCCCTGCCGGGCACGGACGCGCGGGCATCCCGCTCGCGTGCCGGATCCGGCACCCCCTGCGAGGAGCATTGACATGAAGCACACCGGTTCGATCAAGGCCTGCGTCGCCGCCTTCGTGGCGGTCGGAGCGCTGGGTGTCGCCCACGCCAAGGGCGAGTTCGCGACGCCCGACGAGGCGACCGCGATGGTGAAGAAGGGCGTCGCCTTCATCAAGGCGAACGGCAAGGACAAGGGCTGGGCCGAGATCAGCAACAAGTCCGGCGTCTTCAACGACCGCGACCTGTACCTGGTGGTCTACGGGCTGGACGGCACCGTCCATGCGCACGGCGCGAACGAGAAGATGATCGGGCGCAACCTGATCGAGCTCAAGGACGTCGACGGCAAGCCCTTCGTGAAGGAGCGGGTCGAGCTCGGCCGCGCCAAGCCGAACTTCTGGCAGGACTACAAGTTCACCAATCCGGTGAGCAAGAAGGTCGAGCCCAAGCAGATGTACTGCGAGCGCCTGGACGAGACCGTCGTCTGCGGCGGCGTCTACAAGAACTGATCCGGCTATCGGCCGTCCTTCACCCCCTACACAGACGATCGGCGAACCCATGAAGCTCCGAGCCAAGTTGCTGCTGCTGCCCGCGATCGGTGGCGCCTCCCTCGTGGCCCTGTGCGTGCTCGTCACCCTGATGCAGCTGCGCTCGAACCGCGAGCTCTCGAACCTGGCGGACGTGCGGTTCGAGAACTACGCGTCGGCGAATCGCGTCGAGGGTGAACTGGCCGCGATGCACGCGGAGGCCTACCGGACGATCCTGTGGATCGACACGCTGCAGGCGTCAGTGGTCAACGGGCGGCGCGAAGCGCTCGTTCAGCGCGGCAAGGCGCTGGTCGAGAAGCTGGGTGCGATGCACGCCGCAGCCAACGCCGACGGAGCGGCCCGTCTCGACACGCTGAAGGCGGCCGCCCAGAAGTACGCGAAGGCGGTCGACGACGCGATCGACTTGGCTTCGGTCGACGCAAACACCGGCCTCGCCGCGATGCAGACGGCCGATGGGCAGTACACGGCAGTGTCGAAGGTCGCCGCGGAACTGCTCGAGACCGAACGGCGCCTCGCCACCGACTCGGTGGCGGCCGCCAAGGCGCGCGACCAGCGCAACCTGATGGTCCTGTGGATCGCCACGGCGGCAGCGCTGCTCTGCGCGTTCGGATTCTCGGTGGTGTTCAACCGGCGCCTGCTGGTGCCGCTCAACGCGGCGCGCGAGGCGGCCGACTCGATCGCCGCGGGCGACCTGCGGGTGCGTCTGCCGGAGCCGCCGAATGACGAGATCGGGCAGATGATCTCGGCGCTGCGTCGGATGTCCGAACACCTGAGCCGCACGCTGGGCTCGATCAAGGACTCCACCGAGCAGATCGCCACCGCGTCGACCGAGATCGCGGTCGGCAACAACGACCTGAGCCGGCGGACCGAGCAGCAGGCCTCGAACCTGCAGCAGACCTCCAGCAGCATGGAGGAGCTCACCGGCACCGTGGCGACCAACGCCGACAGCGCCCGTCAGGCCAACCAGCTCGCGCTCGGTGCCTCCGAGGTCGCGCGGCGCGGCGGCGAGGTCGTCGAGCAGGTCGTCGCCACCATGGGCGAGATCAGCGACAGCTCGCGCAAGATCGCCGACATCATCTCGGTGATCGACGGCATCGCCTTCCAGACCAACATCCTCGCGCTGAATGCTGCGGTCGAGGCGGCGCGCGCCGGCGAGCAGGGCCGCGGCTTCGCGGTCGTCGCGGGCGAGGTGCGCAGCCTCGCGCAGCGCAGCGCCGAGGCGGCTCGTCAGATCAAGGGCCTGATCACCGACAGCGTGGAGCGCGTCGACTCGGGCAGCCGCCTGGTGAAGGATGCGGGCTCGACGATGTCCGAGATCGTGACCTCGGTGCGCCGGGTGACCGACATCATCGGCGAGATCTCGTCGGCGACCGGCGAGCAGAGTGCCGGCATCGGACAGGTCAACACCGCAGTCAATCAGCTCGACCGGATGACCCAGCAGAATGCGGCCCTGGTCGAACAGAGCGCGGCCGCTGCCGAGAGCCTGAAGGAACAGGCGCGACGCCTCGCCGAGGCCGTCGATGCGTTCCGACTCGACGACGGATCACGCGCCTCGTCCGATCCGTCGCCCTCGCGCAGCGCGCCGGCGCAGCAGCCGGTCGCCGATGCGGGACAGGGCACGTCCTGGGCGGCCGAGCCGTCCCTGTCGCTGCCGTCCGCTCCGGCTCCGGCCGCCCGGCCCGCGCCGATGCCGACGAGCCATGGCCATGCGGGCACCTCCGCGATGCCCGCGAAGCCTGCGGCCGCAGCCCGGCCCGCGCCCGCCGCCAAGCCGCCGGTGACGAAGGCGCCCGTGACCAAGGCGTCCGGATCGCAGCCGTCCGCTGCGAAGCCGGCGTCCGCCCGTCCGGTCCCGCCGAGCCTGATGGCATCGTCGGCCGCACCGTCCGCATCGCCGGCGCCGGCGGCCCCGGTCTCGGCGGCGGCTCCGAAGGCGGACGCGCCGGCGCCCCGTCCTGCCGCGCCGAAGGCCGAGGCACCGCCCCGCGCCGCAGCGCCTGCGCCGAAGGCCGCGAAGGTGCCCGACGACGACTGGGAAGAGTTCTGAGCACGGCGCGGTGCCGGGCAGCTCCGCCCGGCATCGCGAGCGACGAACGCCTCCTTCCGATCCGTCCCACCGAGTCCTGCCCGCCGATGACCCGCCGCCCGATTCCCCTCGCAGCTCCCCGCCCGGCGCCCCACCGCGCCGTGGCGCGATGACGGGGTCGCGCCCATGAGTGCCCCGTCGCCGCTGGCCAGCGAAGTCGCCATCTCCCCCGGCGACTTCGAGCGTGTGCGTCGCCTGATCAAGGAACGCGCCGGCATCCACCTGCAGCCGAGCAAGCAGAGCATGGTGCAGGGCCGGCTCGCGAGACTGCTGCGCGAGCACGGCATCGCCAGCTACGGCGCGCTGCTCGACACGGTCGAGCGCAACGGCTCGCCCCTGTGGCAGCCCTTCGTCAACGCGCTCACGACCAACCTGACCTCGTTCTTTCGCGAGGCCTACCACTTTCCGCTGCTCGCCGAGTTCCTGAAGCAGCAGCGCGGGCCGGTCCGGATCTGGTGCGCCGCCGCCTCGACCGGCGAGGAGCCGTGGTCGCTCGCGATCACCGTGCTCGAGACGCTCGGCACCGCGGCCCAGGCGTCGATCTATGCATCGGACATCGACACCGACGTGCTGCGCACCGCACAGGCGGGCGTCTACCCGATGGATGGCGAGAAGGGCCTCGACGCCGGTCGCCTCAAGCGCTGGTTCCTCAAGGGCACGGCGGCGAACGCGGGCCTGATGCGGGTGCGACCCGAACTCAAGCGCCTGGTCGAGTTCGGCCAGATCAACCTGGTCCACGACCCGCTGCGCTTCCAGCAGCCGTTCGACGTCGTCTTCTGCCGCAACGTGATGATCTACTTCGACGCCCCGACGCAGCGCACGGTCCTGACGCGACTGCATGCGTCGATGCGCCCCGGCGGCCTGCTGTTCGTCGGCCACTCCGAGAACTTCTCGGCCCAGAGCGACCTGTTCGCCTTGCGCGGCAAGACCGTGTACGAGCGACTCGCCGAGCGGAACGCACGGGAACCCGAATGCATCCGATGAACCCGACCACCGCGGCCTCGCTGCGCCAGAGCGCGCCCGGCCTGTTCCCGAAGAGCTCGGACAAGATCCGGGCGCTGCGCGAACGGCCCGCGCGCGAGTACGAGGCCCACACCTTCTACTACGACGCGTCGTTCAAGACCGACGCGGTCAAGATCCTGCCCGGCGAGTACTACGTCCACGACGGCGACGACCTGCTGCTGATGACCGTGCTCGGTTCGTGCGTGGCGGCCTGTCTGGTCGACCGCACCGCCCGGCTGGGCGGCATGAACCACTTCATGCTGCCCGATGGCGGCACCGCGGGGCGCTACGGCGCCTATGCGATGGAGCTGCTGATCAACGAAATGATGAAGCGGGGTGCCCGGCGCGAGCGGCTCGAGGCGAAGGTCTTCGGTGGCGGACAGGTGATGCGCAACTTCTCGACGATGAACGTCGGCGAGCAGAACGTGAAGTTCATCGAACAGTTCCTCGCGGCCGAGCGCATCCAGATCGTCTCGCGCGACGTGCTCGACATCCATCCCCGCAAGGTGTGCCTGTTCCCGGGCAGCGCGCGGGCGCTGTGCAAGAAGCTCGCCACGACCCAGGTCGACGCGATCGCGACGGAGGAGTCGGCGTTCCGCGGACGCCTCAGCAAGCAGCCGGCTGCGGCCAGCAGCGGCAGCGTCGAGCTGTTCTAGGCGTCAAGGAGGACGAGATGAGCAAAATTCGCGTGGTGGTCGTCGACGATTCGGCGCTGATCCGCAGCATGCTGTCCAGCCTGATCAACTCCCAGCCCGACATGGAGTGCATCGGCGCGGCCAACGATCCCTATCAGGCCAGGGAGATGATCCGAAACCTCGACCCGGACGTCATCACGCTCGATGTCGAGATGCCGCGGATGGACGGGCTGGACTTCCTGGAGAAGCTGATGCGCCTGCGGCCGATGCCGGTGGTGATGGTGTCGACGCTCACCGAGCGCGGCGCGGAGACGACGCTGCGCGCGCTCGAGCTGGGCGCGGTCGATTTCGTGGCGAAGCCGCGGATCGGCATCGCGACCGGGCTCCAGGAGATGGCGACCGAGATCGCCGACAAGCTCCGCATCGCGGCGCGAGCGCGGATCTCGCGCCGCGCCGTCGCACGCCCCGCGCCGCCGTCGGCGACGCCGCGGCCGGCC
>CAIUGQ010000181.1 GCA_903898725.1 uncultured Burkholderiales bacterium
GACGCTGCGCCTCGTGCCCGGGGTCGCGATCGCGGCGGCGCTCGGGGCCGACGGCCGGCTTGCGGTCGGCGACGTCGCGGCCGTGCCGGCGGGACGCTACGCGCGCGCCGCGCTCGAGTCGCTGGGGGCGTGGTCGTCGGTGTCGGGGCGGCTGGCGCAGGCCGAGAACGTGCGCGTCGCGCTGACGCTGGTGGCCCGCGGCGAGGCGCCGCTCGGCATCGTCTATGCGACCGATGCCCGGGCCGAGCCCCGCGTGCGGGTCGTCGACATGTTCCCCGAGGCCTCGCATCCGCCGATCGTGTATCCGGTGGCGATCGTCGCGGACACGCGTTCGCGCCACGCCCAGCCCTTCGTCGACTTCCTGCGCTCGCCGGCCGCGATGGCGGTGTTCGCCGCGCACGGCTTCGTGCCACCGCCGGCGCCGCGCTGAGACCGGGGCGGGCGTGTTCGAGCTGAGCCCCGACGACTGGACGGCGCTGCGCCTGAGCGTGAAGGTCGCGCTCGTCGCGACCCTTGCCGCGCTGCCACTCGCGATCGCCGTCGCGACGCTGCTGGCGCGCGCGCGGTTTCCCGGCAAGACGCTGGTGGACGCGCTGGTCCACCTGCCGCTGGTGATGCCGCCGGTGGTCACCGGCTACCTGCTGCTGCTGGCGTTCGGCCGGCGCGGGCCGGTCGGCGAATGGCTGGAGTCGACCTTCGGGCTGGTGCTGTCGTTCCGCTGGACCGGGGCCGCGCTCGCCTGCGCGGTGATGGGGTTCCCGCTGATGGTCCGGGCGATCCGCCTGTCCATCGAGTCGGTCGACGCGCGGCTCGCCGCGGCCGCGGCCACCCTCGGCGCGCCGCCGCTGTGGTCGTACGCGACGGTGACGCTGCCGCTCGCGCTGCCCGGCGTGCTGGCCGGTGCCGTGCTGTGCTTCGCCAAGGCACTGGGCGAGTTCGGCGCGACCATCACCTTCGTCTCCAGCATCCCAGGCGAGACCCGCACGCTGCCGTCGGCGATCTATGCGGCCACCCAGACGCCGGGCGGCGACGCGAGTGCCCTGCGGCTGACGCTGGTCGCGGTCGCGGTGTCGGTCGCGGCGCTCGCGCTGTCCGAGTGGCTCGCGCGTCGGGTGCGTCGCGCGGTCGGGGGCGGGGCGTGATCGAGGTCGACGTGCGTCTGGCACGCGGCACGTTCTCGCTCGCCTGCGCGTTCCGATCGGACACCGGTGCGCTGGCGCTGTTCGGCCGCTCGGGGTCGGGCAAGTCGACGGTGCTCGGCCTGATCGCCGGCCTCCTGCGTCCCGATGCCGGCCGTGTGGTGCTCGACGGCGAGACGCTGGTCGACGTCGAGCGCGGCATCTTCGTGCCGCCGCACCGCCGGCGCGTGGGCGTCGTCTTCCAGGACGCGCTGCTGTTCCCGCACCTGAGCGTGCGAGCGAACCTCGGCTATGGCCGGCGGTTCGCGCGGGCCGGCCGCCCGGTCGACGCCGACGCGGTGATCGCGATGCTGGGCATCGGCCACCTGATGGACCGCCGGCCGGCGGGCCTGTCGGGCGGCGAGCGCCAGCGTGTCGCCATCGGCCGCGCGCTGCTCGCGGGGCCACGGCTGCTGCTGCTCGACGAGCCGCTGTCGGCGCTCGACTTCGAGCGGCGGCGCGAGATCATGCCGTACGTCGAGCGGCTGCGCGACGTGCTCGACTGGCCGCTGGTCTACGTGTCGCACGCGGTCGACGAGGTCGCGCGCATCGCCCGCGAGGTGGTCGTGCTCGAGGGCGGCTCGGTGGTCGCCCGGGGTGCGCCCGGCGAGGTGCTCGCGCCCGGCGGGGCGGCAGCCGGGTTCGGCGCCGTCTCGGTGATCGAGGCGCGGGTCGCCGGCTACGACGCGCAGTACGGGCTGACGGCGCTGTCCCATCCGGCCGGGCCGATCAGCGTGCCCGGCAACGTGGGCCCCGCGGGCGAGGTCTACCGCGTGCTGGTCCGCGCCACCGATGTCGCGCTCGCCGTGCAGCGTCCGCGCGACGTGAGCTTCAGGACCGTGCTGGTCGGGACCATCCGCGCGATCGCGGTCGAGGATGGGCCGACGGCACGGGTCGACATCGCGCTGCGCGGCGAGGGCCGGCTGGTCGCGCTGGTCACGCGCAAGGCGATCGACGAACTGGGGCTCGATGCCGGCGACGAGGTGTTCGCGATGCTCAAGGCCACCGCACTGGACGAACGCGCGACGGCCTACGCACCGCGCGTGCGCTGATCGGTCAGCCGTCGGCCGACGGGGTCATGCGCGCTCGCAGCGACGCGAAGTGACGCTCGATCGAGGCCTGGGTCTCGGCCTCCATGGTCCGGTACGCGGCGACCAGGCTGAGTCCGAGCCCGCTCAGCTCGGCGCCGCCCCCGTTGGCACCGCCCGGGCTCGCGCGAACCACCGGCTCGTCGAACATGTGGTTGAGCGAGTCGATCAGCAGCCATGCCCGGCGGTACGACATGTTCATCTCCCGTCCGGCCGCGGCGATCGAGCCGCTGCGGGCCACCGCCTCGAGCAGCGCGATCTTGCCCGGACCGAGTCGGGCGTCGTCGGCGAAGCGCAGCCGGACGCTGACCGCAGCGGTGTGCTTGGTGCGCATTCCGAAATGATAGACCGGCGCTCGTGCTCCCCGGCGGGCGGCGGCCTGCTTTCGTGTGCGCGTCGGTCCTTCGGCCCCGTCAGCCCTGCGTGTCCGCGTACCAGGGCAGCGTGCGACGCAGCGATCGCACCCGGCCGGCGTCGTGCGTGTCGTAGCCGGGCAGCGTCGCCACGGCCTCGCGCCACGCGCTCGAGGCGAGCACCGAGATCACGCTGCGCGCCGCCGGTCCGTCGAGTGTCGCCCGGTCGCAGACCAGGAAGTAGTCCTCGACGACGAGCGGCACGAAGTCCACGCCCATCTCGACCGCGGCGGCCTGGATTCCGAAACCGACATCGGCCTGGCCCGACGCCACCGCCGCGGCGACCGCGAGGTGGGTGGTCTCGATCCGGTCGTAGCCGGGCACCGAGACCAGGTCGACGTCGCCCGCCCGCAGCAGTTCGTCGAGCAGCGCGCGCGTGCCGGTGCCGAGCGCCCGGTTCACGAAGCGCAGCCGACGCAGCTGGCCGATCGAGTGCACCCGCCTCGGGTTGCCTGCCGGCACCATCAGTCCCTGGGTCCGCCGCCCGACCTGGATCAGCTTCTCGCGTCCGAGCCGCAGTCGGGGCGCGAACGCCCGATGCAGCGCCGAGCCGCGCCTCGCGAGCTCGGGGCGCGAGCAGGGCAGGTGGATGCCGGCGAACAGGCAGCGCTGCGCGCGGAGTGCCGCGAGCGCCTCGAGGCTGCCCGCGAACCGGAGGTCGAAGAGCACGCCGTCGGCCGCCTCGCACAGCGCCCGCAGCTTCGGCAGCGCGAGATCGTGGCTGGCGACGCAGGTGGCGATGGGGGCCGCATCGTCGAAGGCGACCGTCAGCTCCCGGCCGATCTCGGCGGCGAGGTTCTCGATCTGCGGGGCGAGGCGGGCCCGGATCCGAGTCTCGGCCCACAGCAGCTTCTCCGCGAAGGCCGAGAGCCGGGCCGCCCGGCCCTTGTCCCACAGGATCAGGGACCGACCGTGGCGTGACTCCTGGTCCTTCAGGTAGCCCCACAGGTGCCGGTAGGACCAGCCCAGGCGCCGGGCGGCGCCCGCGATCGAACCTTCCTGGCGGACCGCGCCCAGCACCTCGAAGAACGGGTTGCGCAGCTGCGGTTCGCCGGCGGCGGCGAGTTCGTATCCGAGCGTGATGGAGACGATGTCGGACATGGGGCGCGGGAAGGCAGGTCGCGCCATTGTCTCAGCATCGGATCCCGGGCCGGCCGGACGGCCCCGCGGCTATGCACCTGCTCGCGTGTCGGGTTATGCTTTCGGGATCATAGGTTGACCCGCAGTACGCGAAGACCTCGCGCCCCCTTTTTGGAGGAGACATGCAGAAATCCCTGCACATCAACCCGGACAAGTGCACCGGGTGCCTGCAGTGTGAAATGGCCTGTAGTTTCGAGAACTACGGCACGTTCAACACCGCCAAATCGCGCATCAAGGTCTTCGACTTCCACCACACCGGCCGCAAGGTGCCGTACACCTGCACGCAGTGCGACGAGGCCTGGTGCCTGCACGCCTGCCCGGTCGAGGCCATCAAGATCGACGCCACCACCGGCGCGAAGGTCGTGCTCGAGGACGTGTGCGTCGGCTGCAAGGTCTGCACGATCGCCTGCCCGTTCGGCACGGTGAACTACGTCGCGGACACCGGCAAGGTCCAGAAATGCGACCTGTGCGGCGGCGAGCCGGCCTGTGCCGACGCCTGCCCGACCGGCGCGATCACCTACATCGATGCCAACTGGACCGGTCTCGACCGGATGAAGCAATGGGCCGACAAGCTGGGCAACCAGCCGTCGGCGGTCTGAGGAAACGACCATGGCGTGGGCAGGCAAGATCCTCCGAGTGAACCTGACGGCCGGGACGTGCGCGTCCGAGCCGCTGAACATGACCTGGGCGCGGCAGTACCTCGGCCAGCGCGGCCTCGCGACGAAGTACTTCGTCGAGGAGGTCGACGCCAAGGTCGACCCGCTGTCGGCGGACAACAAGATCATCTGGGCGACCGGTCCCCTCACCGGCACGATGGCGTCCACCGGCGGGCGCTACTCGGTCATCACCAAGGGCCCGCTCACCGGTGCCATCGCCTGCTCGAACTCGGGCGGCTACTGGGGTGCCGAGCTGAAGATGGCCGGCTGGGACATGGTCATCGTCGAAGGCAAGTCGGCCAAGCCGGTCTACCTGTCGATCTCCGACGACAAGGCCGAACTGATCGACGCGGCCCACCTGTGGGGCAAGACCGTCTGGCAGACCGAGGCGATCCTCAAGAAGGCGCTGCAGGATCCGCTGGCCCGCGTGTCCTCGATCGGCCGTGCCGGCGAGAACCAGGTGCTCTACGCCGCCATCGTCAATGACCTGCACCGTGCGGCCGGCCGCTCGGGCGTGGGCGCGGTCGCGGGCAGCAAGCTGCTCAAGGCGATCGTCGTGCGCGGCACGAAGGGCGTCGGCAACATCAAGGACCCGAAGGCCTTCATGAAGGTCACGGCCGAGAAGAAGAAGATCCTGCACGACCACCCGGTGACGGGGCAGGGGCTGCCCACCTACGGCACCCAGGTCCTGATGAACGTCATCAACGAGACCGGTTCGCTGCCGACCCGCAACCACCGCGACTCGCAGTTCGAAGGCGCGAGCCGCATCGGCGCCGAGGCGATGGCCGAGAAGCGGCCCACCGACGGCAAGTCGCAGCTGGTGACGAACCAGGCCTGCTTCGGCTGCACGATCGCCTGCGGCCGGATCTCCAAGATCGACGAGACCCACTTCTCGGTGGTCAACAAGCCCGAGTACTGGGGTGCCTCCGGCGGTCTCGAGTACGAGGCGGCCTGGGCGCTCGGCGCGGCCCCCGGCATCTCGGACCTCGAGGCCCTGCAGTACGCCAACCTGCTGTGCAACGAGGACGGGATGGATCCGATCTCGTTCGGCGCGACGGTCGGTGCGGTGTTCGAGCTCTACGAGATGGGCGTGCTCAGCAAGGAGCAGGTCGGCATCGAGGCACCGTTCGGCTCGGCCGAGGCGCTGTGCAAGCTCGCCGAGATGACCGTCAAGGGCGAGGGCTTCGGCGTCGAGATCGCCCAGGGCAGCAAGCGGCTGACCGCGAAGTACGGCCACCCGGACCTGTCGATGTCGGTCAAGGGCCAGGAGTTCCCGGCCTACGACGCGCGCGGCATCCAGGGCATGGGCCTGACCTACGCGACCTCGAACCGCGGTGCCTGCCACCTGCGTTCGTACACCGTCGCCTCCGAGGTGCTGGGCATCCCGGTCAAGACCGATCCGCTGGTCACCGAGGGCAAGCCCGAGCTGGTCAAGGCCTTCCAGGACGCGACCGCCGCGTTCGACTCGGCCGGCATCTGCGTGTTCACCACCTTCGCGTGGACGACCGCCGACCTCGCGCCCCAGGTGGCCGCCGCCTGCGGCGAGGAGTTCACCCTCGAGAACCTCACCGAGATCGGCGAGCGGATCTGGAACATGGAGCGGGACTTCAACAACCGCGCCGGCTTCACCCGCAAGGACGACGACCTGCCGAAGCGCCTGAAGACCGAGCCGGCCAAGACCGGTCCGGCCAAGGGCCTGGTCTCGGGCATCGACAAGATGATTCCCGAGTACTACGCGATCCGCGGCTGGGACGAGGAAGGCCGGCTCAAGCCGGAGACCCGCGCCCGCCTGGGCCTGTAAGCGCACCGGACGCGCCCGTCGCGTTCCGCGTCCGGGGCGGCCTGTCGGCCGCCCCGGTCGTTTCCACGAGGACCGAGACCCATGAAGCACGTGATCATCGGCAACGGACCGGCCGGCGTGGTCGCCGCCGAGACGCTCCGCAAGCGCCGCCCGAACGACGACATCGTGATGATCGGCGACGAGCCGCATCCGTCTTACTCGCGGATGGCGATCCCCTACCTGCTGATCGGCAACATCGACGAGCGGGGCACCCTGCTGCGCAAGGATCCGGCGCATTTCGAGTCGCTGCGCATCCGCTGCGTCACCGGTCGGGTGTCGGCGATCGAGACCGACACGAAGAAGGTGCGGCTGGCCGAGGGCCCGTCGCTCGAGTACGACCGCGTGCTGATCGCCACCGGCTCCTCGCCGGTCGCCCCGCCCATCCCGGGGCTCGATTCGCCGTTCGTGCAGACCTGCTGGACGCTGGCGGACGCGCGCAACATCCTGCAGCTCGCCAAGCCGGGTGCGCGGGTGCTGCAGATGGGCGCGGGCTTCATCGGCTGCATCATCCTGGAGGCGCTCGCGCAGCGCGGCGTCAAGCTCACCGTCGTCGAGATGGGAGACCGGATGGTGCCGCGGATGATGGGGCCGGGTGCCGGCGGCATGATCAAGTCGTGGTGCGAGACCAAGGGCATCCGCGTGAAGACCTCGACGAAGGTCGAGGCCCTCGAGCCCGCGTCGCCGATCCGCGCGAAGTTCTCCGACGGGACCGCCGAGGAGTTCGACCTGGTGATCCAGGCGACCGGCGTCAAGCCGAACATCGGTTTCCTCGCCGGCAGCCCCATCAAGGCGCTGCAGGGCGTGCTGACCGACGAGCGCATGCAGACCACCGTGCCGGGCATCTTTGCGGCGGGCGACTGCGCCGAGGCCTACGACCCGGTGACGAAGCAGACCATCGTCTCGGCCATCCAGCCGAACGCGGTCGACCAGGGCTACGTCGCGGCGGTCAACATGGCCGGCGGCGAGGCGGTGGCCAGCGTCGTCACGCAGATCAACGTGCTCGACACGCTGGGCCTGATCTCGACCTCCTTCGGCCAGTGGCAGGGCGTGGCGGGCGGCGAGCACGCCGAGCTGAACGACCCGGAGAACTTCCGGTACCTGCGCCTGGAGTTCGACCGCGACGTGCTCGTCGGTGCGAATTCCCTGGGGATGACCGACCACGTCGGCGTGCTGCGTGGGCTGGTCGAGGGCGGCGTCGCGCTCGGCGCCTGGAAGGATCGCCTGCTCGAGGACCCGACGCGGCTGATGGAGGCGTACCTCGCCAGCGCCCAGTCGCAGGAGCAGTTCCAGGGCCGCTCGCGGGGGACCGTGCGCTGATCGGGGTTGCCCGGGGCGGCATGCCCCGGGCCGCTACACTCGCGCCTTCGCCGCGCCGGAGCCGTCCGTGAAGATCACCTTCAAGCTGTTCGCGATGCTGACCGACCACCTCCCCGAGGAGGTGGACGGTGCGCGCCGTGCCGGCAACATCATCGAGCTCCCTCAGGTGGCCGAGGGCACGACCGTGCAGGCGCTGATCGAGCGCTTCAAGCTGCCGGCGAAGCTCGTGCACCTCGTGCTGGTCGACGGCACCTACGTGGCCCCGGCGGACCGCGCGACACGGGTGCTGAAGGACGGCGAGGCGCTCGCGATCTGGCCGCCCATCGCGGGCGGCTGATGCCCTTCCACGGCTTCGACCGCATCATGGCCTGCACCCGGGCCGACCTGGCCCGCTGGCTCACCGAGCTGACCGGCGCCGATCACGGCATCGCCGAGACCGGCCAGGCGGCGCTGACGATCGACGGCGGCACGCTGCGCATCGAGACCGAGCAGCTGCCGCCGCGCCGCATCGCGCTGATGCGCGCGCAGCAGCTCCGGGTGGTGTTCGTGCCGCCGGAGGGGCACGAGGCCGAGGCGCGCGAGTGGGTCACGCGCTTCGACCGGCACACGCAGCGCGGCGGGGGCTAGGGCCTCAGCCGATCCCGGCGACCGCGCACTCGCTCGCTTCACCGCCGGCATCGGTCGGTTTCTTCTGGCGCAGCGAGACGCCGTTCTTCACCGCTACGATCTCGGCCAGGATCGACACCGCGATCTCGGCGGGCGTGCGGCTGCCGATGTCCAGTCCGATCGGGCCGTGCAGCCGCGCGATCTCGGCATCGCCGAGGTCGAAGAGCTTCAGGCGTTCGCGGCGCTTGGCCGTGTTGCCGCGCGAGCCGAGGGCGCCCACGTAGAAGCACGGCGACTTCAGCGCCTCGAGCAGCACCATGTCGTCGAGCTTCGGGTCGTGGGTGACCGCGACCACCGCGCTGTGCGCGTCGAGCTCCAGGCGCAGCACCGCGTCGTCCGGCATTTCCTTGGTGAAGGTGGTGCCGGGCACGTCCCAGGTCAGGTGGTACTCCTCGCGCGGGTCGCAGACGATGACCTCGAAGTCGAGCGCGAGCGCCATCCCCGCCAGCACGCGCGAGAGCTGCCCCGCGCCGATCACCAGCATCCGCCAGCGCGGGCCGAACACCTGCCGCATCGTGTCGCCGGCCAGCTCGAACGCCTCGCCGCGATGCGCCGACTCGAGCGTCACCGCCCCGGAGCCGAGGTCCACGCGGCGCGCGACCAGCTCGTGTCGCGCGGTACGCTCGAGCAGCGCGTCGATCCAGTCGACGTCCGCCAGCGGCTCCTGCACCAGGCGCAGCGTGCCGCCGCAGGGCAGGCCGAAGCGCGCGGCCTCCTCCTTGGAGACGCCGTAGACGATGGTCGACGGCCGGTCGACGCGCTCGCCGTGGCGCACCCGGTCGATCAGGTCGTCCTCGACGCAGCCGCCCGACACCGAGCCGACGACCAGGCCGTCGTCGCGCAGGCAGAGC
>CAIUGQ010000182.1 GCA_903898725.1 uncultured Burkholderiales bacterium
CGCTCGACCCGCGCATGGCGCCCCTCGAAGAACGCCAGCACGCTGTCGCGCAGCGCGCCGACGGCGAGGTCCTGCTGCCTGCGCTGACGGTAGTCGCGCACCCGCTGCGGCAGGCGCAGTGCCCGCGCGGTGCCGACCAGCAGCAGGTGCAGCGCGCCGAACAGCGCCAGCAGCAGCGCGAGCGCGAGGTTGACCGAGATCTCGACCCGGTACGGCGGCCACAGGATGGCGACGTTGCCGTGATTGAAGCGCATCAGCAGCGCGAGCCCGACGGCCGTCGCGAAGGCCACCAGCACCCAGACCATCCAGCGCATCGCGCCTACCTCGCGTCGCTGGCGGCGCGTGCCGCCCGGACCGCGGCGATGCTCTCGGCGAGCGAGGGCAGATCCACCGCGAGACGGGTCGCCTGCAGCTGCCTCAGCGCCCCCTGCGCGGCGACGACCGACCGGTGCTGGCCGTCGAACCACTTTCCGATCGCGGCCGTGGCCCGCCCGAGGTCGGCGCGGAACAGGGCCTCGTTGCGCGCCAGCAGATTCAGCCGGGCATTGAGGAGCTGCAGCCGCAGGGACTCGCGGGCCAGGAAGCGCTGATCGGGGGACAGCAGCAGCGCCTCGGGCTGGTCGACCCGCTGCACCCGCACGAGCGAGCGCAGCTCGGCCACGAACGCATCCCAGCCCTGCAGGCTGGTGCGGGCAACCCGTTCGGGAATGCCCCGGAACCCAGGCTGCGGGCTGCCCGGCCGCGGCGGCGGCGCCGTCGCGCCGTTCATCTGCAGGTCGGCCAGCAGGGGCATCTGCTCGACGAGCCCCACGACCGCATCGAGGCGGTTCACGGCCGCCGCGAAGTCGGCGAGCGGCACCGACTTCAGCCGCTCGATGTCGCGGGTCAGCACACGCCGCAGGCCGATCATCGCAGGCTGGTTCGAACGCGCCAGGACCTGTTCGGCGTCGGTCAGCGCCAGCAGCGCGCTCTGCACGTTCCCGCCGAGCTGCAGCTGCTGGGCCGCGATCATGATCGAGTTCTCGACGTCCGCCAGCATCAGGTCGCCGCGAGTGCGCGCCATCTCGTCGTAGAGCTGCTTGAGCTGGGACTGCTGACCGAGCGAATCGGCGAGCTTCGCCTCGAGCACGGCCGCCTTGCCCTGGGCATCGCGCAGCGTGTCGCCCATCAGCTTCATCTGCTGGTCGCGCTGCGCATCGCGAAGCTCCGCATCCTGCAGGCGCCGCGCGAGGTCGCGCTCGACCCGGCCGAGCCGGTCCTGGACGAACCAGGTGCCGGCGAGGACGAGCGCCACCAGCACGCCCACCGCAGTCCACACGGGCAACCGACGCTCACGCGCGGCCGCCGGCGCTTCGGGGGGGCGATCGGAGACGCGACGACCGTGCGCCGACGCTCGCTCGCCGGCAGCGTCGGTCTCGGAGGCGGCGTCCGCGGTGCGGGCAGGCGGCGCCACGGTCGCCTGGGAGGGATCTTGGGTCATGGTGTGTCAGGCCATGCCGATTCTATCGCGCCGACCAGACCGTCCGCGCCGGGCGCGTGGCGCTCGACTCGCCGCCACCCCTGACGGACGAGGGCCTCGGCGATCCGCGGATGCTGCGTGAACACGGGTCGGTCGCGGACCCAGGCCGCGCAGGCGAGTCCGTCCACGAACGCCCCCAGTCGCGCGCCGACATCGGCGCTCGCCACGGAGAAGCCCAGCGGCGCGTCGTGCGAGGCCCGGGCGGCGAGCCACGCCGCTGCTTCGGGGGGCGGTGCTGCGTCGTGCGCGGCGTAGACGGAGATCGCATGCAGCCGCGCCCCACGCTCACGCAGGGTGTGCAGCCACGCCTCGCGCCCGTCGGCACGGCGCAACACCGCCACCGGGATGCCGTCGAGTGCAGCGAAGGCCGGCTCGGCCAGCAGGCTGTCCGCATCGTGCGGCGCACGCTGCGGCTCGACGGTCGGCGCTTCGGCGAGCCCGGGCAGACGCGATCGCCAGGCATCGAGCGCCTCGCGGCTGCCGGGCCCGATCACGCCGAGTCCGACGGCTGTCGGCCAGGCGATCCCATGCCGGACCAGGGCCCCCATGACCACGTCGATGGCCCCCGGACTGGGCAGCAGCACCCATCGGCAGCCGGCGAGCGTTGCGGCCAGTGTCGGCCAGTCGATCCCGGGCAGCGCGTCGATCGCGGTCAGGGGCCAGCGCAGGACCTCGAGACCGCGGCGCTCGAGCGACGCAGCCAGCGCGCCCGCCCGCAGTTCGGGCTGGGTGAGCACGACCGCAGGACGGTTCATGGGGCGTGCGGGCGAGGCGTCGGGATCGGATCGGGCGCGTGCTCACGCAGCGGCGCTCGCCGGCCGATCAGCGCAATCCGATCGCTGCGCGTTCGCCGAGCGCCTCGGCGGCCTCGTAGTCGGCGCCCTCGCCCTCGCGGCCGGGGCCGCGGACGGCATCGACCGCCGCAGGCGTGTTCACCGCGGCACGGCGCACCCGACCGTCGGTGGCGAGCAGCGCCTCGAGCTTGAGCAGCCCGTCCGGCTGGACCACCGCATAGGCCGCCAGCGGGATCCGGCAGCTTCCGCCCAGCGCCCGCGAGACCGAACGCTCGGCCGTGACTTCGAGCCAGGTCCGGCGGTCGGCGAGCGGCGCGAGCCAGGCCCGGATGTCCGGACGCGACGCGAGCACTTCGATGCCGAGCGCACCCTGCCCCGGTGCAGGCAGGCTCGCGGTCGGCGGGAGGATCTCGCGGATCCGCTCGGCCAGGCCCAGTCGCTTGAGGCCGGCGGCGGCGAGCACGATCGCATCGTATTCGCCGCGATCGAGCTTGCCGAGACGGGTGTCCAGGTTGCCGCGCAGCGGCAGGATCTGCAGATCGGGGCGGCGCTCGGTCAGCTGGGCCGCACGCCGCAGGCTGGAGGTGCCGACCCGCGCGCCCTGGGGCAGCGAATCGAGGGTGGCGAAGCGCACCGACACGAAGGCATCCCGCGGGTCCTCTCGCCGCATCACGGCGGCGAGCTCGAACCCCTCGGGCAACTCCATCGGCACGTCCTTCAGCGAATGGACGGCGAGGTCGGCGCGGCCATCGGCGAGCGCCACCTCGAGCTCCTTCGTGAACAGGCCCTTGCCGCCGATCTCGTTGAGCGAACGGTCGAGCACCTGATCGCCGACGGTCGTCATGCCGAGCAGCTCGACGTTGCACGCCGGATACAGTTCACGCAGGCGGTCCCGCACATGGTGGGCCTGCCAGAGGGCGAGTCGGCTTTCGCGCGTGGCGATCACCAGGCGGGCGGGCGCGGGATGCGCCGCGTCCGCCGACACGGGAGCCAGGGACACGCTCAGCTCACCAGTCCCTTGACGATGGACCACTGCCGGCGGCTGACGGGCAGCTTCTCCGGCACCTCGCGCAGCACGACCTGCCAGTACGGATCGCCCGCCTCGCCCTCACCGGTCGGCGTGACGCGCTCGAAGCCGGCGATCGACGGGCGCGCCACCAGCGCATTGCGGTGGATGCGGACGAAGCGGTCCTTGAACTCCTCCTCGAGGGAGGTCAGCGATTCCTCGATGAGGAACTCGCGTTCGCGGGTGCGGACCGTGATGTACTTGAGCTCGGCCTTCAGGTAGAGCACCTGCTCGAGCGGCACCAGGATCACGCGACCGCGCTCGTGCACCGAGAGGTGCCTGCGTCGGGTGTTCGTGGCCTTGACGAGCTGGTCGATCGCCTCGAGGTGCTCCGCCGGCAGCAGCGTCTGCGCCCGCTTGAGCGCGCCGAGCAGGCGCTGCGCCCGCACCGGCTTGAGCAGGTAGTCGAGCGCGTTGACCTCGAAGGCCTCGACGGCGAACTCGTCGAAGGCCGTCACGAAGATCACCAGCGGCATCGGCTTGGGATCGTCCTGGTCGCCCTCCCCGGCCCGGGCCGAGATGTGGCGAGCCAGCTCGATGCCGGTCATGCCGGGCATCTGGACGTCCATCAGCACGATCTGCGGCCGCTGCGACTCGATCTGCGCGAGCGCTTCGGGTGCGTTGGCGGCCTCGCCGACGATGCGGTGGGGGAACTCGGGCGACAGGTCGGCCAGCACTTCGCGCAGTCGCGCGCGCGCCGGGGCCTCGTCGTCAACGATCAGGATCGAAGTAGCGTCGGACATCGCGGCGTCTTCTTTCTTTTCTGTAGGGGAACTCGAGAAGGACCCGGAACCGGCCGTTGTCCACGCCGGTCTTGAGCTCGGCTTCCATATCGTACAGCAGCATCAGCCGCTCCCGCACGTTGGAAAGTGCCATCTGGTTACCGGGACGCACCGGTGGCGTCGGTGCGAGCGGGTTGACGATCTCGACTCGGACACGCTCGCCGGGTCGGGAGACAACGATTTCAATGGTACCGGTCTCGGCACTGGGCTCGATGCCGTGATGAACGGCATTTTCGATCAGCGGTTGCAGCAATAGCCCGGGCAGCAGCGCGTCGCCGGGCATCTGGTCGAGCTGCCAGACCACCTGGAGGCGTTCGCCCAGGCGCAGCTGCTCGATCGCCAGATACTCCTTGCAGGTGACGATCTCGTCGTCCAGCGGCACCAGTTCCCGGGCGTCGCGCATGAACACGCGGAACAGGTCGGCCAGGTTCTCGAGCGTGGTCTCGGCCCGGCGCGGATCGCTGCGCATCAGGCCGAGCACGGCGTTCAGGCTGTTGAAGAGGAAGTGTGGACGGATGCGCGCCTGCAGCGCCTGCAGACGGGCTTCCGAGAAGGACGGCGAGAAGGCCCGGGCGCGCAGCCGGAAGTACCCGACGAAGGCCCATGCGGCCGTGGCCGCCACCAGCCCGCGGGTGCCCACCCACCAGGCGACCTCGTCCATCGCCAGGTCCGGGGCGGCGAAGCGCTGCACGACGATCGCCGCGGCGATCGCCAGCAGGCCGGGCACGCCGAGCACCGTCGCCCACTGCCAGCGGACCGGCAGGCCATTGGCCAGCCGCCGGAGCGGGCACAGCAGCAGCAGCGTGCCGAGGACGACCGGCTCGAGCATCACCGCCATCGAGAGGAACCGGTGGGCCGCCTCGATCGGGCCCGCCGTGGAGGCGAAGGCCACCAGCAGGGCCAGCACGTTCAGCGGCACCACCGTGCGCAGCACGATGCCGAGGTTGCAGGTGTCGGGAATGATGGGCGCCTGCCCGCCCTCGGTCTGGCGGCGCGCACGCGCGGGCGAGTCGGCCAGGGCGTCCTGGGACTTATAATCCGCTGCTTTTGCGTCGCTGGGCGCCATGGGCACGGGATTATGACAGATCAGTTCGCCAAGAAATCCGAGGCGTGGTCGGCGCGCTTCTCCGAGCCGGTGGCTGAGTTGGTCAAGCGCTATACGGCGTCGGTCGACTTCGACAAGCGTCTCGCGCTCCACGACATCGACGGCTCGCTCGCGCACGCCGACATGCTGCAGTCGGTCGGACTGCTGACCGCGGCCGACCTGCAGGCGATCCGCGACGGCATGGCCACGATCCGCGACGAGATCGGGCGCGGCGTGTTCGCCTGGTCGATCGACCTCGAGGACGTCCACCTCAACATCGAGAAGCGGCTGACGGACCTCGTCGGCGATGCCGGCAAGCGCCTGCACACCGCGCGCTCGCGCAACGACCAGGTGGCCACCGACATCCGGCTGTGGCTGCGCGCCGCCATCGACGATGCCCGCACGCTGCTCGCCGCGCTGCAGGGCGCGCTGGTCGATCTGGCCGAGACGCACGCCGACACCATCATGCCGGGCTTCACGCACCTGCAGGTCGCGCAGCCGGTCACCTTCGGCCATCACCTGATGGCCTATGTCGAGATGTTCTCGCGCGATGCCGAACGGCTCGCCGACTGCCGCCGCCGGGTCAACCGCCTGCCGCTGGGCGCCGCGGCGCTCGCCGGCACCAGCTACCCGATCGACCGGGAGCGCGTGGCCCGCACGCTCGGCTTCGACGGGGTCTGCGGCAACTCGCTCGATGCGGTCTCGGACCGCGACTTCGCGATCGAGTTCTGCGCGGCCGCCTCGATCGCGATGGTGCACGTCTCGCGCTTCTCGGAAGAGCTGGTCATCTGGATGAGCCCGCGCGTGGGCTTCATCGACCTGGCCGACCGGTTCTGCACCGGCAGCTCGATCATGCCGCAGAAGAAGAACCCGGACGTGCCTGAGCTCGCCCGCGGCAAGACCGGTCGAGTGGTCGGCGACCTGACCTCGCTGCTGGTGCTGATGAAGGGCCAGCCCCTCGCCTACAACAAGGACAACCAGGAGGACAAGGAGCCGCTGTTCGACGCCGCCGACACCCTCACCGACACGCTGCGCATCTTCGTCGACCTGGTCGGCGGCATCCGCGTGAAGGCCGAGCGCATGCGGCAGGCCGCGGCCGAAGGCTTCTCGACCGCAACCGACCTGGCGGACTACCTCGTCAAGAAGGGCCTGCCGTTTCGCGACGCCCACGAGGCGGTCGCGCATGCGGTGCGCCGGGCCGCCGACGCGGGCAAGGACCTCTCGGAGCTGTCGCTCGATCAGCTGCGCGCGTTCAGCCCGCTGGTCGGCGACGACGTGTACGCCGTGCTGACGCCCGAGGGGTCGGTGGCGGCGCGCAACCACATCGGCGGCACCGCGCCGGAGCAGGTGCGCGCGGCCGTGGCGCGGGCGCGCACGCGCCTCGCGTCGGCCTGATCCCGGGCTGCGCCGACGGCGCGATGGTGCCGTCGGCGCGGTGCCGATTGCAGCATAGTCAAGGCCCGGCTTAAACTTCGCCGACCCGAGGGTGCACGACGCACCTGCGGCACCCCTTCGACGGCCGCGCGACGCGCCGGCGACGACACCACGACAAGACGGAGACGAATTCGATGACGCGTCGTTCCTTTCTGAAAAATGCGGGCGGTACCGCGGCAGCCGGCGGAGTGATCCTCGGCGCCCCGGCGATCGTGCACGCTCAGCCCACCATCCGGTGGCGCCTGCCCTCGAGCTTCGCCAAGAGCCTCGACACCCTGTTCGGCGTCAGCGACGTCATCGCCAAGCGCGTGGCCTCGCTGACCGACGGCAAGTTCCAGATCAGCACCCACGCCCCCGGCGAGATCGTCCCGGCGCTGCAGGTGCTCGACGCGGTGCAGAACGGCACCGTCGAGATCGGCCACACGGCGCTCTACTACTACTTCGGCAAGGACCCGACCTGGGCCTTCGGCACCGCGGTCCCGTTCGGCCTGAACTTCCGTCAGTACAACGCCTGGTGGTACTACGGCGGCGGCAGCAAGGTCTTCGGCGACTTCGCCACCAAGAACGGCGTGCACCCGATCCTGTCGGGCAACACCGGCGTGCAGATGGGCGGCTGGTTCCGCAAGGAGATCAACACCGTCGACGACCTGAAGGGCCTGAAGTTCCGGGTCGGCGGCTTCGCCGGCGCGGTGCTGTCGCGTCTCGGCGTCGTGCCCCAGCAGATCGCGGCCGGTGACATCTACGCGTCGCTCGAGAAAGGCACGATCGACGCGGCAGAGTGGGTGGGGCCGTACGACGACGAGAAGCTCGGACTCGCCAAGGTCGCGAAGTTCTACTACACCCCCGGCTGGTGGGAAGGCGGCCCCGCGCTGCACACCATCGTCAACAACAAGGCCTGGGAATCGCTGCCACCGACCTACAAGTCGGCACTCGAGGCCGCCTGTGCCGAGGGCAACGTCGACCTGATGGCCAAGTACGACGCGGTCAATCCGCCGGCGCTGCGGCGCCTGATCGGCGGCGGCACGCAACTGCGGGCGTTCTCCAAGCCGGTGCTCGACGCGTCCTACGCCGCGGCGCAGGAGCTCTACAAGGAGACGAACGAGAAGAACGCCGAGTTCAAGAAGGTCTACGACCACTACTTCGCGTTCGCCCGCGACCAGATCTCCTGGGGGCAGGTGGCGGAGGGTCGCTTCGACGACTACATGGCCAGCGTGCGTCGCTGACCGGACGCACGGCACGTTTCGGGAAGCCCCGCCTCGCGCGGGGCTTTTTGTTTCCGGGGCTACTTGCCTGCGGCGCGGGGCCGCAGGCATCGGCACCGGGCGGGTGGTGACCCGCCCCGCCCTACTTCGCCGGCCCGAACGGATCCTTCAGGCTGTTGTCGCTCGAACTGCCGCCGGGCGCGCCGAAGGGATCACGCAGCGAACCGTCGCCCCGCCCGCCTGCTCCGGCCGGCTCGCCAGACGGCACCTCAATGTTCACCTTCTCGAGATCCACGACCGCCGGCTTGTCGAGCCACATCGTCACCATGCCCGGATAGAAGATCAGGATCCCGACCAGGATCAGCTGCATCACGACCCAGGGGATCGCGCCGAGGTAGATGTCCGAGCTCTTGACCTCCTTCGGGGCGATGCCGCGCAGGTAGAACAGCGCGAACCCGAAAGGCGGGTGCATGAACGAGGTCTGCATGTTCACGCACAGCAGCACCCCGAACCAGATCAGGTCGATCCCGAGCTTGTCGGCGATCGGGGCGAGCAGCGGGATGATGATGAAGGCGATCTCGAAGAAGTCGAGGAAGAACGCCAGGAAGAAGACGAACAGGTTGACGACGATCAGGAACGAGGTCGCGCTGCCGCCGGTGACCGAGGTCAGCATGTGCTCGATCCAGATGCCGCCGTCGACGCCCTGGAAGACGAGCGAGAACACCGTCGAGCCGATCAGGATGAAGATGACCATCGCGGTGAGCCGCATGGTCGACTCCATCGCCTGGCGCACCAGCGACCAGGTCAGGCGGCGGTTCATCGCGGCCAGCACCATCGCACCGACGGCGCCCATAGCGCCCGCCTCGGTCGGCGTCGCCAGGCCGAGGAAGATGGTGCCGAGCACCAGGAAGATCAGCACGACCGAGGGCACCATGCCCCACAGGACTCGACGCCACAGCGCCCAGCCGTGCAGCGTCCGGGCCTCGGGCGGCAGCGGCGGCATCATCTTCGGTCGCAGCAGCGACAGCACGAAGATGTAGAGCATGAAGATGCTGACCTGTGCGATCGACGGGCCGATCGCGCCCGCGTACATGTCGCCGACCGAGCGGCCGAGCTGATCGGCGAGCACGATCAGCACCAGCGAGGGTGGGATCACCTGCGTGATCGTGCCGGACGCGGCGATGACGCCGGTCGCCAGGCGCATGTCGTACCCGTAGCGCATCATGATCGGCAGCGAGATCACGCCCATCGCGATCACGGAGGCGGCCACCGTGCCGGTGATCGCACCCAGGACCGCACCGACCAGGATCACCGCGTAGGCCAGACCGCCCGGCACCGAGCCGAACAGCTGGCCCGTGCCTTCGAGCAGGTCCTCGGCCAGGCCGCAGCGCTCGAGGATCGCCCCCATGAAGGTGAAGAACGGGATCGCGAGCAGCAGTTCGTTCTGCAGGATGCCGAACACCCGCAGCGGCAGGTTCGCCATGAACTGGGCGGGGAAGAAGCCGAACTCGATCGCGATGAATCCGGCCAGCAGCCCCAGCGCGGAGAGCGAGAACGCGACCGGGAAGCCGATCAGCATCACGAACACCAGGGCCCCGAACATCAGCGGGGCCATCGTCTGCATCTCGATCATTGCAGGGGTCTCTCGTAATGCGTGTCCATCGTGTACTCGCCCCGGATGAAGGCCACGCGCTTGATGATCTCGGCGACGCCCTGCAGCGCGAGCAGCATGAAGCCGATCGGCACCAGCACCTTGAACGGCCAGCGCAGCAGGCCCCCGGCGTTGCTCGACATCTCGTGGCCGACGTAGGAATCGATGACGTACGGCATGGCCATCCAGGACAGCAGCAGGGCCGCGGGCATCACGAAGACGACGAGCCCCATCAGGTCGACCATCGCCTGGCGGCGCGGCTGCAGGCGCGAGTAGATGATGTCGACGCGGACGTGCTCGTTGACCTTGAGGACGAAGGGTGCGCCGAGCATCACCGTCGCCGCGAACAGGTACCACTGGAGCTCGAGCCACGCATTGGAGCTCTCGCTGATGAGATAGCGCAGCGTCGCGTTGACCGCGGACACCATGCAGGAGATGAACATGGCCCAGACGGCCACCTTCGCGACCCGCTCGTTGAGCCAGTCGACCGCATGGGCGAACCCAAGCAACGCCTTCATCGTGTCTCCCCCTGACGCCGGGGAAGCCTGGCGCTGCCCCGGGGTGGCGGGATTATAGGCGGATCCCCGCGGAACGGCCGAGTTGAATCGCCTCAGCGCCTGCGCATCGGCGGCAGGTCGGTGCAGACGCCCTCGAAGAGCTCCGCGGCCATGCCGATGGTCTCGCCCAGGGTCGGATGCGGGTGGATCGTGCGGCCGATGTCGGTGGCATCGGCCCCCATCTCGATGGCCAGCGCGATCTCGCCGATCATGTCGCCGGCGTGGGTGCCCACGATGCCGCCGCCCACGACACGGTGCGTGGTCTCGTCGAACAGCAGCTTGGTGAAGCCCTCGTCGCGACCGTTGGCGATCGCGCGGCCCGAGGCGGCCCAGGGGAAGGACGCACGACCGAGCTTGATGCCCTGCCGCGCCGCCTCCTCCTCGGTGAGGCCGACCCAGGCCACCTCGGGATCGGTGTAGGCCACCGACGGGATCACCCGGGCATCGAAGAACGCCTTCTCGCCGGCGGCGGCCTCGGCCGCCACATGGCCTTCGTGCACCGCCTTGTGCGCCAGCATCGGCTGGCCGACGAGGTCGCCGATGGCGAAGATGTTCGGCACGTTCGTGCGCATCTGCGCGTCGACCGGGATGAAGCCGCGATCGGTGACCGCGATGCCCGCCCGGTCGGCGCCGATCTTGCCGCCGTTCGGACTGCGCCCGACCGCGCCCAGCACCAGGTCGTAGGTCTGCGGCTCGGCGGGCGCATTCTCGCCCTCGAACCAGACCCGGATGCCTTCGGCGACGGCCTCGGCCTTCACCGTCTTCGTCTTCGTCATGATCCGGTCGAAGCGGTGCGCGTTGTGCTTCTGCCAGACCTTCACCAGGTCGCGGTCGGCGCCCTGCATCAGGCCGTCGAGCATCTCGACCACGTCGAGCCGGGCGCCCAGGCTCGAATAGACGGTGCCCATCTCGAGGCCGATGATGCCGCCGCCGATCACCAGCATCCGCTTGGGCACCGCGGCCAGCCGCAGCGCGCCGGTGGAGTCGACCACCCGCGGATCGACGGGCAGGAACGGCAGGCGCACCGCCTGGCTGCCGGCGGCGATCACCGCCTGCTCGAAGCGGATGACCTGGGTGGCGCCGCTGCGGGCCTGACCCTCACCCGAGGTCACTTCGACCTCGAGGTGATTCGCGTCGAGGAACCGTCCGTAGCCGCGCACCACGCGCACCTTGCGCGCCTTCGCCATGCCGGTCAGGCCGCCGGTGAGCTTGCCGACGACCTTGTCCTTCCAGCCCCGCAGCGCATCGAGGTCGATCGACGGCTCGCCGAACGCGATGCCGTGCGCGGCCAGCGAGCGCGCCTCGTCGAGCACCGCGGCGGTGTGCAGCAGCGCCTTGGACGGGATGCAGCCGACGTTCAGGCAGACGCCGCCGAGCACCGGATAGCGCTCGACGATCACGGTGTCCATGCCGAGGTCGGCGGCGCGGAAGGCCGCCGAGTAGCCGCCCGGGCCGCCGCCGAGGACGAGCATCCGGCAGGTGAGGTCGAGGGTGCCGGTGAAGGCCGCGGCCGGCGCCGGGGTGGACGCCGATCGTGGCGCCGCGCCAGGCATCGCGGCGGCCGGGGCCGGCTCCGCGCGGGCC
>CAIUGQ010000183.1 GCA_903898725.1 uncultured Burkholderiales bacterium
TGGGTGACGCGGTCCCGGCCGAAGGTCGATCGCGTCGCCTGCCCGTGGCTGGTGCGCCGCTTCGTCGACCCGCGCGCGCGCTTCGTCTATCTGCCCGAGGGCGAGGTGCTCGGATTCGCCGCACGGACCGGTGCGATCGCGTTCGATCTCCCTGGCGGCGCCATCACGCACGACGGCGAGCGCTGCAGCTTCGACACGCTCTGCGAGGCCGCCGGCCTGCAGGACGAGGCGCTGTCGCGCCTGGCGGTCATCGTGCGCGGCGCCGACACCGACCGGTGTGCCCTCGCGCCCGAGGCGCCCGGCCTGCTGGCGCTGTCGCTCGGCCTGTCGCGGCTCCACGCGGCCGATGACGTCGCGATGCTCGAGGCCGCCCTGCCGATGTACGACGCGCTCTATGCATGGTGCCGCGAGGCGCGGCACGAATCGCACCGCTGGCAGCCGGAGGCGTCGCGATGAGCGCGCCGACCACGCCGACCACGCCGGTCGGATCCGAGCCACCGGCCGCGCCCGACAGCGTGTCGGCCGCGCCCCCCGCCGAGGTGCCCTTCGCCGACGCCCTGCGCTTCTGGCTCAAGCTGGGCTTCATCAGCTTCGGCGGCCCGGCCGGGCAGATCGCGATCATGCACGACGAGCTGGTCGAGCGACGGCGCTGGATCTCGGAGGGGCGCTTCATCCATGCGCTCAACTACTGCATGGTGCTGCCCGGGCCCGAGGCGCAGCAGCTCGCCACCTACATCGGCTGGCTGATGCACCGCACGCGCGGCGCGCTGGTGGCCGGCGGCCTGTTCGTGCTGCCGTCGCTGTGCCTGCTGATCGCGCTGTCCTGGGTCTACCTCGCCTTCGGCGACGTGCCGGCGGTCGGCGGTGTGCTCGCGGGCATCAAGCCCGCAGTGATCGCGATCGTGGCCGCGGCCGGCTGGCGGATCGCATCGAGATCGCTGAAGCACCCCGCCGCCTGGGCGATCGCGGTGGCGGCCTTCGTCGCGATCGCCGCCTTCGACGTGCCCTTCCCCGCGATCGTGCTGGTGGCGGCGGTGCTCGGCGCACTCGGCGGCCGCTTCGCGCCCGCGGGGTTCGGCGGGGCCGCCGCAGGGCACGGTGCCGCGCGCGCCGCACACGGCCCGGCGGTGATCGACGACGACACGCCGCCGCCGCCGCATGCACGCCTGTCGCGCGCGCACCTGGCGCGCGTGCTCGCGACCGGCATCGGCCTGGGCGTGAGCGGCTGGGCGCTGCTGCGCTTCGTCCCCGGCTCGAGCCCGGTGTTCGCCGAGCTCGCGGCCTTCTTCACCCAGGCCGCGCTGCTGACCTTCGGCGGCGCGTACGCGGTCCTGCCCTACGTCTACCAGGGCGCGGTCGAGCAGTACGGGTGGCTGACCGGGCCGCAGATGATCGACGGGCTCGCGCTCGGCGAGACCACGCCCGGGCCGCTGATCATGATCGTCGCCTTCGTGGGCTTCGTCGGCGCCTGGACACTGCAGGCGCTCGGACCGGACGCACTGCTGGCGGCCGGCATCGCGGGTGCGGTGGTGGCCACGGCCTTCACCTTCCTGCCCTCGTTCGTCTTCATCCTCGCCGGCGGCCCGCTGGTGGAGGCGACGCGCGGCAGCCTGCGCGTGAGCGCGCCGCTCGCCGGCATCTCGGCCGCCGTGGTGGGGGTGATCGCGGCGCTCGCGGTGTTCTTCGCGCAGCACGTGCTGTGGCCGGACGGATTCGGCGGCCGCTTCGACGCGATCGCCGCCGCCCTCTGTGCCGGCGCCGCGCTCGCGCTGTTCCGCTACAAGGTGGGGGTGGTGCGCCTCATCCTCGCCTGCGGCGCGGCAGGGCTGGTGCTGCGGCTGGCCGGACTGTACTGAGCCCGTCCTCCGGCGCCGCGTCACTCAGGCGCGCGGCGCGCGGCGCTTGAACACCGTGTGCCGCAGCACCTCGATCACCGCCGGCAGGCCGGGCACGATGATCAGCGCGAGCGCCACCCACGAGAAGTGCTCCTTGACCCACGGCAGGTTGCCGACGAGGTAGCCGAGCACGGTCAGGCTGGTGACCCACAGCACGCCGCCGACCACGTTGTAGAGCGCGAACTTCGGGTAGGTCATCTCGGCGACGCCGGCCACGAAGGGCGCGAAGGTGCGCACGAACGGCAGGAAGCGGGCGACGATGATGGTGATCGCGCCGTGCCGCTCGTAGAAGGCATGGGTGCGGTCGAAGGCCGCGCGATTGAAGAAGCGCGACTGCTCCCAGCTCCAGACCTTCGGACCGAAGTACTTGCCGATCGAGTAGTTGAGCGCATCGCCGAGGACGGCTGCGGTCACCAGCAGCACGATCAGCACCGGCAGCGACAGCCCGCCGATCGCCGCGATCGCGCCGCAGACGAACAGCAGCGAATCGCCCGGCAGGAAGGGCATCACGACCAGCCCGGTCTCGACGAAGATGATGGTGAACAGGATCACGTAGACCCATGTCCCGTACTGCGCGACCACCGACTCGAGGTGCTTGTCGAGGTGCAGGAAGACGTCGATGAGCTGGGCGATGTCCATGGCGGGGCGATGATACACGCCGCCTATAATGGTCCGGATGGACGACCTTCCCGACGGGGCGGCCGGGTCCGCGCCTCCGGATGCCCCCGCCGCCGAGGCGCCGCGCCGCGCGATCGCCCCCCTCCCCGACCACCTCGTCAGCCAGATCGCCGCGGGCGAGGTCGTCGAGCGGCCCGCCTCCGTGGTCAAGGAACTGCTCGAGAACGCCATCGACGCCGGCGCCCGCCATATCGAGCTGCGGCTCGAGGAGGGCGGCGTGCGGCGCGTCGCCGTCATCGACGACGGCTGCGGCATCCCGCCCGCACAGCTCGGGCTCGCGCTGACGCGCCACGCGACCAGCAAGATCGGCTCGCTCGACGAACTCGAGCGGGTGCGCACGCTGGGCTTTCGCGGCGAGGCGCTGGCCGCCATCGCCTCGGTGGCCCGCGTGCGGATCGTCAGCCGCAGCGCGGGCGCGGACGCGGCCACCGTCATCGACAGCACGATCGACGGGCTGGCGCCTGCCGCAGGCCCGGTCGGCACCACCGTCGAGGTGCTGGAGCTCTATTCGGCCACGCCGGCCCGCCGCAAGTTCCTCAAGGCGCAGGGCACCGAGACCGCCCATTCGCTCGATGCGTTCCGGCGCGTCGCGCTCGCGCATCCGTCGATCGCGTTCGCCTGCTTCGTCGACGGCCGCCGCGTCGAGCAGTGGCCCGCGGTGCGCGGCCCCGAACGCGCGGCCGCGGCGCTCGGCGAGGACGTGGCCACCCGCTCGATCGAGCGCGTCGCGGGTCCGCTGCGGCTGCACGGCCTGGCCGGCGTGCCGACCGCGAGCCGTGCCCGCGCGGACCGCCAGTTCTTCTATGTCAACGGCCGCTTCGTGCGCGACAAGCTGCTCGCGCACGCGGTCAAGCAGGCCTATGCCGACGTGCTGCACGGCGACCGGCATCCGGCGTGGTGCCTGTTCCTGTGGATCGAGCCGGAGGAGGTCGACGTCAACGTGCATCCGGCCAAGACCGAGGTGCGCTTCCGCGACGCCCGCTCGATCCACTCGTTCGTGTTCCACACCGTCCGCGAGGCCCTGCGGGTGGGGGCGGCGGCCGACGGCGTCGCCTCGACCGTGCGCGGCGCCGCGCCGGGCACGGGGCTCGCCGGCACCGGCGCATCGACCTACGGCGCTGCGGCCGCGGGCGGTACCGGCGATGCGTCGCCCTCCGGGACGACCGCCGGCCGCGATGCAGCGGCGCCCCGCGATGCCTCCGGTGCCGACCGCTGGCCTGCGACCGATGCCTCCCGCCCGGCCTGGCAGGCGACGCTGCCGCTGGCGGCGGCACCGCAGTCGATCGGCCCGCTGATGCGCTTCCTGGCGCCGGACCCGCAGCGCGCCGAGCCGACCGGTGAGTCGTCCCGTCCGCAGCAAGCCGCGACCGCGGAGGCACCGTCAGGCCCGGCATTCGGCACGCTCCTGCAGCCCGGCCTGCCCGCGCCGGACGCCCCCGCATCGGCCGGTCCTGCATCGGCCGCCCCAGCCTCTGCCGCCCGCGACGCCGGGCTGCCGCCGCTCGGTTTCGCGATCGGTCAGGTCCACGGTGTCTACGTGCTCGCGCAGAACGCGCAGGGACTGGTCGTGGTCGACATGCACGCCGCGCACGAGCGCGTCGTCTACGAGCGCCTGAAGGCCGGCCTGGACGCACGCGCCGTGCCCTCGCAGCCGCTGCTGATCCCGCCGACCTTCACGGCCGATGCCCACGAGCGGCGCGTCGTCGACGAGGAGCGCGAGGCGCTGTGCGAACTCGGCCTCGAGCTCGCGCCCTGCGACGACGGCACGGTCGCCATCCGCGCTGTGCCCGCCGCGCTGGCCGCGAGCGATCCGGTCCGGCTCGCGCGCTCGGTCCTCGCCGACCTCGCGGAGCACGGCGCCAGCCGCCTCCTCGCCGAGCGGCGCGACGCGCTCCTCGCGACGATGGCCTGCCATGCGGCCGTGCGCGCCAACCAGGCGCTGTCGCTCGCGCAGATGAACGCGCTGCTGCGCGACATGGAGACGACCGCGGGCGCGGACCAGTGCAACCACGGGCGACCGACCTGGGTGCAGCTCCCGATGGCCGAGCTCGACCGCTGGTTCCTGCGCGGGCGCTGACCGCGATGCAGGCCGCATCTCCCGCTGCGTCCGCCACGGCGCGGCCCGACGCGATCCTGCTGCTCGGCCCCACCGCGTCGGGCAAGAGCGCGATCGCGATGGCGCTCGCCGAGCGCTTCCCGCTGGAGATCGTCAGCGTCGACTCCGCGCTGGTCTACCGGGGCATGGACGTCGGCACCGCGAAGCCCTCGGCCGCCGAGCGCGCATCCGTGCCGCATCACCTGATCGATCTCCTCGAGCCGACGGTCGCCTACTCGGCAGCCGCCTTCACCACCGACGCACGCAGGCTGATCGCGGCGATCCGCGCGCGCGGCCGGCTGCCGCTGCTGGTCGGCGGCACGATGCTCTACGCCAAGGCGCTCGCCGAGGGGCTCGACGAGCTGCCGCAGGCCGACCCGGCGGTGCGGGCCGCGCTCGACGCCGAGGCCGCCCGCGACGGCTGGCCCGCGCTGCACGCACGACTCGCCCTGATCGACCCGATCACCGCCGCGCGCCTCGAGCCGGGCGACTCGCAGCGCGTGCAGCGGGCGCTCGAGGTGCACGCGCTCACCGGCAGGCCGCTGTCGGCGCTGATCGGCACCCGCGCCGCCGACGGGCCGCCGCCGCGACTGGCGACGATCGCGCTCGAGCCGGCGGACCGGGCGGTGCTGCACGCACGGATCGCGACCCGATTCGACGCGATGCTCGACGCAGGCTTCCTCGACGAGGTGCGCGGGCTGCGCGCGCGCGGCGACCTCGAACCCGGGATGCCCGCGATGCGCTGCGTCGGCTATCGGCAGGCCTGGGCCTACCTCGACGACCTCGAGACCGGCGCCCACGGCGCGACCCGCCGCCAGCGTTTCGTCGACGAGGCGGTCGCGGCGACCCGCCAGCTCGCCAAGCGCCAGCTCACCTGGCTGCGCTCGATGCGCGCGCGCGAGGTCGTCGACAGCCTCGCCCCCGATGCGCTCGAACAGGTGTCCGCTATCATCGCCGCCCATGAACGCTGACCTCACCCCCCAGGCGCCGACGCTCGCGATGGTCGGCCTCGGCCGAATGGGCGCGAACATGGCGCGACGGCTCGCCCGCGGCGGCGCCCGCGTGCACGGCTTCGACGCGCAGCCCGAGGCGCGCGATGCGCTCGCCGACGAGCCGGGCGTCGTGCTGCATGCCTCGCTCGCCGAGGCGGTCGCGGCACTGCCGGTGCCGCGCACCGTCTGGCTGATGCTGCCCGCGGGCGAGATCAGCGAGGCGGCGCTCGCCGAGCTCGTGACGCGACTGGCACCGGGCGACCTCGTCGTCGACGGTGCCAACGCGAACTACCTCGAGTCGCAGCGCCATGCGCGCGAGCTCGAGGCGCACGGCCTGCGCTTCGCCGACTGCGGCGTCTCGGGCGGCGTCTGGGGCCTCGCGAACGGCTACTGCCTGATGTACGGCGCCGACGCCGAGGCCGCCGCACGGCTCGCCCCGATCGCCCGGATCCTCGCCCCGACCCCCGACAGCGGCTGGCTGCACTGCGGCCCGCCGGGCAGCGGCCATTTCGTGAAGATGATCCACAACGGCATCGAGTACGGCGCGATGCAGGCCTACGCCGAGGGCTTCGCGCTGCTCGAGGGCAAGACCGAGTTCGACCTCGATCTCGCCGCGGTCGGCGAGCTGTGGCGCCACGGCTCGGTGGTGCGCTCGTGGCTGCTCGACCTGACGGTCGACGCGCTGCGCGAGCCCGGCGCGCTCGATGCGGTCGCGCCCTTCGTCGCGGATTCCGGCGAGGGCCGCTGGACGGTCGACGAATCGGTCCGCCAGGGCACGCCGGCACCGGTCATCGCGCTGGCGCTGATGAGCCGGTTCGCCTCGCAGGGTCGCGCGGACGTCGGCAACCGTCTGCTGTCGCTGATGCGCAAGGGATTCGGCGGTCACGCCGTGAAGCCGCGGTGAGCCGGAGCTGCGATCCGCTCGACGCCGACGGCACGTCCGCCGTCGGGGCGGGCGCATCGGCGCCGCCGGCCGCGCCGCGACCCACAGCGAAGGGCGCACCGCTCGCGGTCGTCGTCATGGGCGTGTCGGGCTGCGGCAAGACCTCGGTCGGCGAGGCGCTCGCACGCCGGCTCGGCGCGCGCTTCGTCGATGCCGACGACTTCCATCCGCCCGCCAACGTCGAGAAGATGCGCCGCGGCACCCCGCTCGACGACACCGACCGGGCGCCCTGGCTGGCGCGGCTCAATGCCGTGCTGCGCCACGCGGTCGCCCGCGGCGAGCCGGTGGTGCTCGCCTGCTCCGCACTGAAGGCGCGCTATCGCGCCGCGCTGGCCGAACGCCTGCCCGCGCTGCGGGTCGTCCATCTCGCGGGCTCCTTCGAGCTGATCTCGGCGCGGCTCGCGCACCGGCAGCACCGCTACATGCCGCCGAGCCTGCTCGCCAGCCAGTTCGAGGCCCTCGAGGCGCCCGAGGACGCGATCACCGTCTGGGTCGACGGATCGGTCGAGGCGATCGCCGACGCCGCCGAGCGCGGCCTGCGTCCGGTTCAGTCGTAGCGGTACGTCCACAGCAGGTCGACCGCGTTCTGCGTGCCGGCCTTGGCGCGCACCGACAGCCGCTCGGTGATCTCGTACTGGAGCCGGAGCAGGTTCTGCAGACCGCGCAGGCTCTGTTCGTAGCTGATGAACAGGCGGTCGGTCAGTCGCTTGCCCAGCGTGACGATGCTGTCCTGCGCCGAGGTCGCCGCCGAGCCGGCCTCCCCCGTGCTGCCGACCTGCGAGGTCCGTATCGCCAGCACGTCGAGGCCGAAGGTCGATGCGATGCCGGGTCCGGCGAGGCTCGGGTCCGCGGTCGCCAGGAGGGTCGCGGCCGCCGCCTGCAGCGCCGAGTTCTGTCCGCCGCTGCGGGCGCTGTCCGAGCCGGTACCCAGCACCAGCCAGGAGAGCTTGTCGGGCTCGGGCACATCGGGCTTCGAGACCAGTGCGATCCTCGGCAGCCGGGCCGTGCCGGTCAGCGACACGCCGGCCTCGACCGGCAGGTAGCGGCGGTAGGCGACGAGATCGATCGACGGGTTGTCGACCGGACCGCTGAAGACCAGCACGCCGCGTTCGATCTCCAGCTTCTGCCCGAAGCCGGTGTAGGTGCCCTGCGCGACCCGCACGGTCCCGGTCAGGCGCGGTGCGTCGGGCAGTCGGCCGCGCAGGGTCAGCTGTCCGACGAGGCGGGCGTCGACGCCGGCGCCGAAGACGCGGAAGCGATCGCCCAGATCGATCTGCAGGTTGCTGAGGATGCGAAAGCCCTTGCCGGCCGCGAGATCGGCCTCCGCCGCGGGGGCCTGCGGTCCGGCGCGACGCGCGATCTCGCGTTCGCGGGCGCGGGCCGCGGCCTCGGTGGCGTCGCGCACCACCACGACGTCACGAGAGAGGTTCGGCGTGTCGTACGCGGTGAGCTCGATCACGCCTTCGTCGGCACGCAGCGCGCCGCGCAGCGTCAGCAGACCGCCGCGCAGCGCGGCGCGCGCCTCGCCCGACAGCGTCAGCCGCTGCCCGGCGCCGAGCGGGATCGGCATGCGATCGAGCACCAGCACCGCCTCGCTGCGCTCGTCCGGTCGCAGCGCGCCGGTCATCGACACCGAGCCGGCGCCGCTCGCGAAACGCAGCCGCTCGACGAGCACCGCGTTGTCGGTGACGCTGGCGGCGAGTTCGCCGTCGACGAGCTTCATCCCGAGCTCGCGCTGTTCGGCGGCGAGGCCCGTGCCGTCGATGCGACCGGTCACGCTCGGGGCGGCGAGCGTGCCGGCGAGCGCGAGCCGCGCCTGCAGCGCGCCGTCGAAGCGCCAGGCCTCGCCGACCAGTGCCCGCGTGAACGCGAGCGAAGGCACGCGCAGCTCGATGCTGCCCTCCAGGGGCACCGTGGTGTCGGGCGCACCCGCCGGCGTCCAGGCGAGGGGCGCCCGGGCATCGGCGCGCAGCGTGCCGATCGCCGCGCCCCGCAGCGACGCGCTCGCGCTCAGGCGTCCGTCGAGGAGATCGATGCGCGCCTCGAGGGCCTGCAGGCCCGAGCGCAGGGTCTCGACACCCCCCTCTGCGGCCGGCACCTCGATGGTGAGGTCCCCGGATTCGCGGAAGGCCTCGATGCGGGCGCGCAGCTCGCCCCCCGCACCAGGCGACCCGGCGACATCGATGCGCGCGCCCATCCGCAGCGCGTCGGGCTCGTTCAGCCGCAGGCCCCGATCGCCCACCCACGGCGCGAGCCAGCGCACGGGCACGGCCGACAGCGCACCCTGCAGCCTGAGGCGGCCCGCCTCCCACGAGGCGGCATCGAGCTGCAGGCGCGCGCCGTCCGCACCGTCGATCTCGATGCGCAGCGGCCCCGCGCTCGCCGAGGTCCCGGACAGCGCCAGCTCGGCGGGCTGCAGCAGTCGCAGGCGCGGGTTGATCGCGTTGCCCGCCTCGAGCAGCCGGCCGGACCAGCGGGGCGGCGCGCTGCGCTCGAGCCCGCCTTCGATCCGCAGCGCCGCGTCCATCGCGAGGCCGTCCCGGCCGGGCGCACGTGCGCGGACCGCCAGCGCGTGGCGATCGGCATCGCCGGCGAGATCGAGCCGCAGTGTGTCGATCGGCGTGCCGTCGAACCGCAGGCCCTCGGCCTGCACGGTGGCAGACAGGGCCGCGGCTGCGGCTGCGGCAGCGGGGCGGGTCGATGCCGATGCCGATGCCGATGCCGCGCCCGTCGTCCGGGCGGTGGCGGACTTCCCCGCCACCGGCGACGCGGGCGACACGGTCTGCGTCCCCGCCTCCAGCACCCCGAGCCGCGTCAGCACCTCGCGCAGCGCGGCCGGTCGGCTCACGTCGACGCTCGTGCGCAGGCTGCGCACGGCCAGCCGCTCCTCGAAGCGCAGCGCTTGCCCGGTCGCCGTCGCCGACAGCGTCGGTTCGCGCAGCGCATCGCGTAGCGTCGCCTCGAGCGCGATGCGTCCGCCGAGCCGGCCATCGAGCTCCTGCAGGCGGGCCACCTCCGCCGACAGCACCAGCCGGTCGCCTGCCGCGCCCAGATCGCCGCGGGCGCTCGCCGAGCTGCCGCCCCAGCGCAGCGCCGCATCGACACGGCTCACCCGCTCCGGCGTCCAGCGTCCGACCGCGCGCCCCGACAGCGGCAGCCCGCGCCAGCGGCTGTCGGCCAGCGAGACATCGGCATCGACCGACGGCCGGGCGCCGGCCTCGCCCGCGACCCGCCAGCGGCCGTTGAGCAGGCCTTCGGGCACGTCGGCGAAGCGTGCGGGATCGAGCTTCGCCACGGTCCCGTCCAGCTCGAAACGCCACGGCGCGGCGATGCCCGCGCTGCCGGTGAACTCGGCGACGCCGTCGCGGGCCTGCAGCTTCGCGCGCGCGATGCTCAGGCGCTGATCGGCCAGCCGCGCCTGCCCCTCGAGCGACAGCTCGCCGTCGGCCAGCCGGCCCTCGAACGCGAGTCCGCCGCGATCGGGCACGACCCGCAGCTCGCCGCGCAGCGCGGTCGGCCGGAGCGCCGCATGCGCACGCTGCAGGTCGAGGCCCTCGGTGGCCAGCCGCAGCGTGAACTCGGTCGGCACGACCGTGCCGGTGGCCGGCACGCGCAGCGTCGCATCACCGTCGACCCGCCCGGGCGGGCCCGCGACCGACACTGCGTCGAGCCGCAGCCGCACGCCGTCGAAGGCGAAGCGCAGCGCCGCCGTCTCGAGCGGCAGCAGTCCCGCGTCGAGCCGGCCGACACGGGCATTGCGCAGCGTCAGCGTCCCGTCGAGGGGCGGCAGCGGCGGCTCGGGCGTGCCGGCCGCGGCGCGCGGTGCCACGCCCTGCAGTCGCCCCTCGAGCCGCGTGCCCGGCAGGCCGTCGCCGAAGCGGGCGAGGTCGAGGTTCGCGATGCCGACGTCGGCCGCGAGCAGCGGGCGCGGCGCGAACGGCGCGACGCGCAGTCGTGCCGTCGCGGCGGCGTCGCGCAGCACCGAGCGGGCATCGAGCACCAGCGTCGACAGGTCGCCGGTCGCGCTCGCCTGGACCGCGATCGCCTCGTCGAGCAGCCGCGTCTCGAGCAGCGCGCGCGCCGTCAGCGCGAACGGGGGGGCATCGGCCACCGTGCCGTCGACCCGCAGCGCACCGAAGTCGCCGCGCACAGAGACGGTGTCGAGCGTCCAGGCGGACGCTGCGTAGCGGGCCGCCACGTGCAGCGCCTCCAGACGCAGCGGCGGCGCCTGCCCGCTGCGCACGACGAGCGCATCGACGTTCAGGTCGGCGATGTCGAGCCGCAGTCCGAAGGGCAGCGCCAGCGACGCCGGCGGGGCCGCCGGGGCATCCGAGGGCGGCGTCGTCACCTCGATGCGCGCGACCTGCGCCGAGGCCACCCGCAGCCGTCGCGCCGCCAGCCCGCGCCAGTCGAGCGTGACCGCGAGGCCGTCGAGGGCGACCACCGTGCCGCCGTCGACCCAGCGCACGCGATCGGCCCGCACCGTGCCGAGGAGCGAGCCGGTGGGCGCGTCGACCTCGAGCCGCCCGCCGCTGCCCTCGACCGCGCGGGCGACGACCGACTGCAGCATCGATTCCGTGCCGAGCCACCCCGCCACCGCTCCGCCCAGCGCCGACAGCAGCGCGGCCAGCAGCGCGAGCGCGAGCAGCGCGATCCGCAGCCGCCGACGCGGCGGACGCGGCGGACGCGACACATCGGGCGAGGCCGGGGCCGCCGGCGGGGGCGAGCGCGACGGGTCGCCGGCCATCAGAAGACCACGCCGATCGAGAAATGCAGCCGCCAGTCACGGATCGCCTCGCCCCAGGCGAGGTCGAGGTTCAGCGGACCGACCGGCGTGCGCCAGCGCACGCCCGCGCCATAGCCCGCGACCGGCTCGAGCCCGCTGCGCGAATCCGCGGCGTTGCCCCAGTCGTAGAACACGGCGAGCGCGATGTCGCGGGTGATCAGGTGCTGGTACTCCGCGCTGGTGACCAGCAGGAAGCGGCCGCCGACCGTGGCCTGTCCGAGCGGCACGCCCAGGCTCTGCGAGCCGTAGCCGCGGACCGACTTGGTGCCGCCGGTGCGGAACAGGTTGGCCGACGGGATGCCCTCGCGCGCATCGGCGAGCACCGCGCCGATCTCCCCGCGCAGCACGATGCGCCCGAAGGTCTCGCCCCCGTCGGTCGCGAGCGGCACGATGCCGTAGCCCAGGCCGTAGGCCCGCACGAAGGAACGGGCCGAACCGAACGATGCCGACGCGCCGGACAGCTGGCCGGACACGATGTAGCCCTCGGTGGGGAAGATCGGCGAGTCGAGCCGACGCTGGGTCCAGGTGTAGCCGAGCACCAGCGCCCGGTTCTCGTAGAGCCGCTCGTCGTCGGCCGCGAACACCACGTTCTGCCGCTCGGCCTGGTACTGCAGCGACAGCGCGGTCTCGATGTCGCCGCGCCGGCGGTTGCGCGACGCGAACACCGAGGCGGCGTCGACCAGGTCGTTCTGGATGTCGCGATGCTCGGCACGCGCGCCGAACTGCCAGCGCCAGCCCTCGACGTCCTGCGGCGTCTCCCACGTCGAATACGCCACCTGCCGTTCGACGTCGACCTCGACGCCGTTGAAGGTCTGGACGCCGAGCCCGCCGACGTTGCGGTGCTCCCAGCCCGCGAGCAGGTTCACGCCGCGATCGGTGTCGTAGCCGCCGCCGAGCGTCCAGCGCTTGGTCTGCCGCTCGACGACGTCGATGCGCACCGGCACCTCGGCGGTGTCGGGGTCGCGCTCGAGCGCCTGCATGTCGGGCCGCACGTTGACCGAGGTGAACCAGCCCGCGCCGTTCAGCCGGGTCTGGAACTCGGTGACCCGTCGCGCGTCGTAGGGATCGCCGCGACGGAAGGTCGCCAGGCCGTCGACCACGTCCTGCGGGTAGCGTTGCAGGCCGCCGACGTCGAGCGCGCCGAAGTACATCGGCGGTCCGGAGTCGACGTCGACGCGCAGGGCCGCGAGCGCGCGGTCACGCTCGACGACCGCCTCGGACTCCTCGATCCGCGCGCGCAGGAAGCCGCCGTCGCGCAGCCCCGACAGCAGCGCGCGCTTGGCCCGCTCCCACTCCGAAGAACGGAAGAACGCGCCGCCGGGGAGCAGCCATTCGCGCTCGACGCGTTCGCGCAGCGCGGCATGGGCCGGCCCCGCCAGCTCGCCGTCGAGCTGCAGGGTGACGCCCTCGACCCGGGTGCGCGGCCCGGCCTCGACCTCGATGCGCACGCCGCCACGGATCGCCTCGACGCGTACCGTCGGCGAGAACCAGCCCTCGGCGGCGAGCAGCTCGCGGGACTCGACCTCGGCACGCCGGATGAAGAGCTGCAGCTGCGAGGGATCGTAGTCGGGGCGCTGACGCCAGCGTCCGAGCAGCGTGAACTCGCGGATCTGCCGGGCGACCGGCTCGGGCGCCTCGACCTCGAGCACGTAGTGCGGCGCGACCTTGCTGCCGTCGGGACTGCCCGCCTCCTCGCCGCCGCCGAACCACTTGCCCACGAAGGGCAGCGTCGACAGGAAGCCGGAGAGGGTGGGCGGGTCGGTGGCCGCAGCACCGGACCGGGCGCTGGACGAAGCCGGGGGCGGACCGGTGGCCGCATCGGACGACGGCCGCACGGGGACCGATGTGGCCGCAGCATCGGTGCCTTGCGCCCAAGACGCCGAGCTCGTACCGAGCCCCACCGCGATCAGCAGCGCACCGACGTCCCGCGCCCGGCCGATGGGCCGGTGCCGTCCGCTGCGCATGGTCGAGGCCGCCGGCCGGCGTCCGGCGCGCCGCTCAGACGACGACGGTGGCGGCGGCACCCGCGGGCCGCGCGACGATCTCGCCGATCCGCGAGGCCGTCTCGCCCGCCGCGCGCAGCCGAGCGATCGCATCATCGGCGAGCGCCGCGTCGACCACGATCACCATGCCGATGCCGCAGTTGAAGACGCGGTGCATCTCGGCGTCGGCGATGCCGCCCTCGCGCTGCAGCCAGTCGAACACCGGCGGCATCGTCCACGCGGAGCGGTCCAGCACCGCCTGACAGGTGTCGGGCAGCACGCGCGGCACGTTCTCGACCAGCCCGCCGCCGGTGATGTGGGCGATGCCCTTGACCGGCATCGCGCCGATCAGCGCCAGCACCGGCTTGACGTAGATGCGGGTCGGGGCCATCACCGCGTCGGCGAAGGTGCCCGAGGCACCGAAGGCCGCGTCCATCGCGGCGGACTCGAGCGAGCCGTGGGCGCGCTGGATCACGCGCCGCACCAGCGAGTACCCGTTGGAGTGCGGGCCGCTCGAGGCCAGCCCGATGATCGCGTCGCCGGGACCGATCGCGCGGCCGTCGATCGCGGCCGACTTCTCCACGCAGCCGACGGCGAAGCCGGCGAGGTCGTACTCGCCGTCCGGGTACATGTCGGGCATCTCGGCGGTCTCGCCGCCGATCAGCGCGCAGCCGGCCTGTTCGCAACCGGTGGCGATGCCGCCGACCACGCGCGCGGCGGTGTCGACGTCGAGGCGGCCGCAGGCGAAGTAGTCGAGGAAGAACAGCGGCTCGGCGCCCTGCACCAGGATGTCGTTGACGCTCATCGCGACCAGGTCGATGCCGACGGTGTCATGGCGGTCGAGGGCGAAGGCGAGCCGCAGCTTGGTGCCGACGCCGTCGGTGCCGGACACCAGCACCGGCTCGCGGTAGCGCTTGGGCACCTCGAAGAGCGCACCGAACCCGCCGATGCCGGCCAGCACCCCCTCGCGCATCGTGCGCCGGGCGAGCGGCTTGATCCGTTCGACGAGTGCGTCGCCGGCGTCGATGTCGACCCCTGCGTCCTTGTAGGTCAGCGGCGCGGCGGGCTTGGCAGGCGTGGAGCTCATGGGGGCGGGCGGGCCCCCGGACCGGGGCCGATACAATGGCGCGAGCCGCGATTGTACCGGCCCGCCCCGGGCCTCCCCCCCCACGCCGTGTCCCAGCTCGTCCTCGACCTCGGTCCGCCTCCGCCGCCGACCTTCGACGCCTTCGTGGTCGGTGACAACCGCGAGGCGCTCGATGCCGTGCGCGGGCTCGCCGACCCCGGCCGCGGCGCGGGCGCACGCTTCCTGTACCTCTGGGGACCGGCGTCGAGCGGGCGCAGCCACCTGCTCCGCTCGCTCGAGGGCGCCCTGCCCGCCGGCTCGGTGCGCCGCCTCGATCCGCAGGCCCCGCTCGAGGCGTTCGTCCACACCGCGACGGTCCTGACCTGGCTGATCGACGACTGCGACCGGCTCGACCCGGCCCGCCAGGCCGCCGCCTGGCACCTGTTCGACGCGGTCGCCGCGCATGCGGACACGGCGCTCGCCTGCGCCGGCGCCGAGCCGCCCGGGCGGCTGGCCCTGATGCCCGAGCTGGCCACCCGCCTCGGCTGGGGCCTGGTGCTGCAGCTGCGGCGGCTGTCGGACGCCGACACCGCGCAGGCGCTCGCCCGGACCTTCGCCGAGCGCGGGCTGTCGGTGGCGTCGGACGTCGTGCCCTGGCTGATGAGCCATGCACCGCGCGACCTGGGCAGCCTGCGGGCGCTGGTCGACGCGCTCGACGGCTATGCGCTCGCGCGCAAGCGGGCGATCACGGTGCCGCTGCTGCGCGAGTTCGCGCAGGCCGGCCTGCCGCTCGAGGCACCGACGCCCGCGGCGGCGACCGGGTTCCCGCCCCCGCCGACGGTGGGGCCGACCGACGACTTGCCGTAGAATCCCGCCCGCGATGCACCTCGCCCTGTTCGACCTCGACCACACCCTCCTGCCGATCGACAGCGACTACGAATGGTCGCGGTTCCTGGTGCGCATCGGCGTGCTCGACGGCGACGCCTACGAGCGCGAGAACGACCGCTTCTACCGCGAATACCAGGCCGGCACGCTCGACATCGCCGAGTTCCTGCGCTTCCAGCTCGCACCGCTCGCCGCCCATCCCCGCAGCACGCTCGACGCCTGGCACCGGCGCTTCATGGCCGAGGTCGTCACGCCGAAGATCCTGCCGCAGGCCCGCGAGCTGGTCGCCAAGCACGCCGCGCGCGGCGACCTGATCGCGCTGGTCACCGCCACCAACGCCTTCGTCACCGCCCCGATCGCGCGCGCCTTCGGCATCGAGCACCTTGTCGCGACCGGCATCGAGGTCGGGCCCGACGGCCAGTACACCGGGCGCCCCCACGGCACGCCGTCGTTCCGCGAAGGGAAGATCGTCCGGACCACCGAATGGCTCGCCAGCCTAGGCCATGCGCTGCCGGGCTTCGAGCGCTCGTGGTTCTACAGCGATTCGCGCAACGACCTGCCGCTGCTCGAGCGGGTCACCGACCCGATCGCCACCAACCCCGACGCCGTGCTCCACGCAACCGCGATCGATCGCGGCTGGCCGGTGATCCGGCTGTTCGAGGGCGTCGCCTGACGCCCCGGTCCAAGGATCCCCTCCACACCATGGTCATCGCGTTCCTCAAGCGCCTGTTCGGCGGCGGTGCGGCCGACGCGGCCGGCGCCCCGCCCGCCGCCGCAGCGCCGGCGTCCGCCGGCCCGAAGCTGCGCACCTACAAGGGCGCCGACCTCGGCATCCACCGCGAGATGATCTCGCAGGCCGCGATCCGCACCTGCGAGATCCTGCAGCGTGCGGGCTACAAGGCCTACGTGGTCGGCGGCGGCGTGCGCGACTCGCTGCTCGGCCTCACGCCCAAGGACTTCGACGTCGCCACCGATGCGACGCCCGAGCAGGTGCAGGCCTCGTTCCGTCGCGCCCGGATCATCGGACGGCGCTTCAAGATCGTCCACGTGATGTTCGGTCGCGAGACCATCGAGACCTCGACCTTCCGCGCGCTGCAGAACGACGCCGAGACCGACGAGCACGGCCGCGTGCTGCGCGACAACGTGTTCGGCACCCAGCAGGAGGACGCGCTGCGCCGCGACTTCACCGTCAACGCGCTGTACTACGATCCGATCGCCGATCAGGTGCAGGACTGGCTCGGTGGCGTCGCCGACCTCAAGGACCGCACGCTGCGGATGATCGGCGACCCCGCCACCCGCTATCGCGAGGACCCGGTGCGGATGCTGCGCACCGTGCGCTTCGCCGCGAAACTCGACTTCCACGTCGACCCCGCCACGCTCGCGCCCATCGCGGAACTCGCCGAACTGCTCGAGAACGTGCCGTCGGCACGCCTGTTCGACGAGATGCTCAAGCTGCTCGAGTCGGGCCACGCGCTCGCCTGCGTGCGGCGCCTGCGCGCCGAGGGCCTGCACCACGGCGTGCTGCCGCTGCTCGACGTGATCGTCGAGCAGCCGCATGGCGAGCGCTTCATCGAGGTGGCGCTGGCGAACACCGACTCGCGCGTGCGCGCCGGCAAGTCGGTGTCGCCGGGCTTCCTGTTCGCCACGCTGCTCTGGCAGCTCGTGTCGGACCGCTGGCAGGCCCGTCAGGCCGCCGGCGAGCACTCGATCCCGGCGCTGATGGAGGCGATGGACTCGGTGCTCGACGAGCAGGCGTCCAAGCTCGCGATCCAGCGCCGGTACATCGCCGACATGCGCGACATCTGGGGCCTGCAGCCGCGCCTCGAGAAGGGCGGGCGCGGCGCGGCGCGCGCGATGGAGCACCTGCGCTTCCGTGCCGGCTACGACTTCATGCTGCTGCGCGTGGAGGCGGGCGAGCTGCCCGAGGAGCTGGGCCGCTGGTGGACCGACTTCGTCGACGGCGATTCGGCGACGCGCGAGACCCTGCTCGATGCCCGCCCGGGCGAGGCCCGCGCACCGGGCACCAAGCGCCGGCGCCGCCGGCGCAGCGGCGCACGCAAGGGCGGCGAGAGCGGCGGTGACGCCGGTGGCGACGACGGCGGCAGCCCCGGCGACGGTGGCGACATCGGCGATGCCGGCGCGGGCCGCGAGCCCGACGACGACCCGCGCTGGCGCGAGGTGCCGGGCCAGGGCGGCGGCTCTCCCCGGGACCGCGACCCGCCGGCTTGATCGCCGAGGCGCCCGATGGACGCCTGGATCGGACTCGGCGCGAACCTCGGTGCCCGCCGCGCGACCCTCGAGGCCGCGCTCGATGCACTGCGCCTGCTGCCCCGCACCCGGCTCGTCGCGCGATCCAGGCTGTGGGCGAGCGCCCCGGTCGACGCGACGGGCCCCGACTACCTGAACGCCGTCGCGCGGCTCGACACGCTGCTCGACGCACACGAGCTGCTGGCCGCGCTGCAGGCGATCGAGGCGCGTTTCGGCCGGGAGCGCGCCTATCGCAATGCCCCGCGCACGCTCGACCTCGACCTGCTGCTCGCCGGCGACGCGACGATCGACACGCCGCCGCCGCACGCCCTCGTCGTGCCGCATCCGCGACTGCACGAGCGCGCGTTCGTGCTGCGGCCGATGGCCGACATCGATGCCGACATCGTGGTCCCGGGCCGCGGACCGGTGCGACAATGCCTCGCGTTCGTCGCCGACCAGCGCTGCCGCCCGTGGCCATGACGCCCCCCGCCGATGTCCGCCTTCCTCGCCCAGCTGCCGATCCCCGTCCAGACGGTGGCGCTGCTCGTGCTGTCGAACGTCTTCATGACCTTCGCCTGGTACGGCCACCTGAAGAACCTGTCCGCCAAACCCTGGTGGATCGCCGCGCTGGTCAGCTGGGGCATCGCGCTCTTCGAGTACCTGCTGCAGGTGCCCGCCAACCGCATCGGCTACGGCACCTTCACCCTCGCGCAGCTCAAGATCGTCCAGGAGGTCGTGACGCTCGCGGTGTTCGTGCCCTTCGCGATGCTCTACATGGGCCAGCCGCTCAAGCTCGACTACCTCTGGGCCGGCCTGTGCCTGCTCGGGGCGGTCTACTTCATCTTCAGGTCCTGATGCCGTGCTGCTGAACCCGTTCGAACGCTGGCGTCACATCGTCGTGGAAGGGCCGATCGGTGCGGGCAAGACCTCGCTCGCGAAGCGGCTCGCCGAGCGCTTCGGCGTGCAGACCGTGCTCGAGGAGCCGCAGGCCAACCCATTCCTCGAGCGCTTCTACCGCGACAGCGCGCGCTATGCGCTGCCCACGCAGCTGTTCTTCCTGTTCCAGCGGGTGAACCAGCTGCGCGATCTCGCGCAGCGCGACCTGTTCGAGTCGGCCGCGGTCGGCGACTTCCTGCTCGAGAAGGACCCGCTGTTCGCGCGGCTCACCCTGTCCGACGACGAGCTCGCGCTGTACCGGCAGATCTTCGAGAGCCTGCGGCCGCAGGCGCCGACCCCCGACCTGGTGATCTACCTGCAGGCGCAGCCCGACACGCTCGTCGAGCGCGTGCGCCGTCGCGGCATCCCGATCGAGGCCTCGATGGGCGAGGACTACCTGCGCGCGCTCGCCGATGCCTACAGCCGGTTCTTCCATCACTTCGACGCGGCGCCGCTGCTGATCGTCAACACCGAGCGCCTGAACCCGATCGAGCGCGACGCCGATCTCGACCTGCTGCTGCAGCATGTCTCGGGCATGCGCGGGCGCCGCGAGTTCATCAACCTAGCACGCTGAGCGGGGGCGCCGCCCCGCCCCAAGCGCGTGGCTCAGCCCCGGTAGCCGTTCGGGTTGCCGTGCTGCCAGTGCCAGGCGTCGGCGCACATCGCATCGATGCCGAGCTTCGCGCGCCAGCCGAGCAGCCGCTCGGCCTGTTCCGGGTCCGCGTAGCACGAGGCGATGTCGCCGGGCCTGCGATCGACGATCCGGTAGGGCACGGGCCGGCCGCTCGCGCGCTCGAAGGCACGGACCATGTCGAGCACCGAGTAGCCGTTGCCCGTGCCGAGGTTCACGGTCCAGAAGCCCGGCACCTCGAAGACGCGGCGCAGCGCCGCGATGTGGCCCTGCGCGAGATCGACGACGTGGATGTAGTCGCGCACGCCGGTGCCGTCGGGCGTCGGCCAGTCGCCGCCGAACACCGCGAGCGATTCGCGCCGGCCCACCGCCACCTGGGCGACGAAGGGCATCAGGTTGTTCGGGATGCCCGCCGGGTCCTCGCCGATGCGTCCGCTCGGATGCGCACCCACCGGATTGAAGTAGCGCAGGTTGCCGACCGACCAGCGCGCATCGGAGGCGGCGAGGTCCTGGAGGATGTACTCGATGAACCACTTGGTGCGGCCGTACGGATTGGTCGCACCGGTCTTCGCGTCCTCGCGGATCGGCACCGACTCCGGATCGCCGTAGACCGTGGCCGATGAGCTGAACACGATGCGCCGCACGCCGGCCGCATCGAGGCAGCGCAGCAGCGTGACCGTGCCCGCGACGTTGTTGTCGTAGTACGAGAGCGGCTTCGATACCGACTCGCCGACGGCCTTCAGGCCCGCGAAGTGGATCACCGCATCGAAGGCGTGTTCGGCGAGCAGCCGGGTGAGCAGCGCCTCGTCGCGCAGATCCCCGACCACCAGCTCGGCGCGGCGGCCGGTGATCGCCGCGACCCGTTCGAGCGATTCGGGGCTCGCGTTCGACAGGTTGTCGAGCACCACCACCTCGAATCCGCCCTGCAACAGCTCGACGACGGTATGCGAGCCGATGTAGCCCGCTCCGCCGGTCACCAGAATCCTGCCGCTCATGCCTGCTCCCGTGCGTTGGATCGTGAACATGTTCCCACGGCGCCCGGACCTGCCGCGTACAATTTGTCTCGTTTTCAGGTACCTCATCGGACGCCCATGCTCATCCCGGTCATCCTCTCCGGCGGCTCGGGAACCCGGCTCTGGCCGGTCTCGCGCGAAGCCTTCCCCAAGCCCTTCATGAAGCTCGGCGGCGAGCTGAGCCTTCTGCAGCGCACGCTGTCTCGCTGCCTGCCGCTCGCCGACGGCAAGCGCGTCGCGATCGTCACGAACAAGGAGTACCTGTTCAAGACCCGCGAGGAAGTCGACTCGCTGCCGGCGTCGCGCGGCATCGCGTGCACGCAGCTGCTCGAGCCGACGGGCCGCAACACCGCCCCCGCCATCGCGATGGCCGCGCTGTGGGCCGAGCATGTGGCACCGGGTGCGACGCTGCTGGTGCTGCCCGCCGATCACCTGATCCCCGACGAGGCCGCGTTCCAGGCCGTCGCCCGCAACGCCGCCTCGATCGCCCAGGACGGCTCGCTGGTGCTGTTCGGCATCCAGCCGACCGCGCCCGAGACCGGCTTCGGCTACATCGAGGCGGGTGACGCGGTCGCGGGCACCGATGCGCGGCGCGTGCGCCGCTTCGTCGAGAAGCCCGACGCCGTGCGGGCCGCCGAGTTCCTGCAGGCCGGGAACTTCGTGTGGAACAGCGGCATGTTCTGCTTCACCGCGCGCGCCTTCCTCGCCGCACTCGAGGCCCACGCCCCCGACGTGCTCGCGCAGGCCCACGCGACCTGGGCCGCGAGCAGCGCGGGCGCGACCGACGAGCGCGTCGCGCTCGACGCGACCGCATTCGCCGCGAGCCGCGACGTGTCGATCGACTACGCCGTGATGGAGAAGGCGCGCGACGTCGTCGTGCTGAGCGCCACCTTCGGCTGGAGCGACATCGGCTCGTGGAAGGCCGTGGCCGAGCAGTTCGTGCCCGACGCCGACGGCAACACGACGGTCGGCGAGGCGATGTTCGTCGGCTCGCGCAACACCCACGTCCAGAGCGACGACCGCCTGATCGCCGCGGTCGGCGTCGACAACCTGCTGGTCGTCGACACGCCCGATGCGCTGCTGGTCGCGAGCAAGGACTCGAGCCAGCAGGTCAAGGAGATCGTCACGCGGCTCAAGCTGCGCGGCCACGAGTCCACCCGCCTGCACCGCACCGTCGCGCGCCCCTGGGGCACGTACACCGTGCTGCAGGAGGGCGCGCGCTTCAAGATCAAGCGCATCGAGGTCAAGCCCGGCCAGACGCTGTCGCTGCAGATGCACCACCATCGCAGCGAACACTGGATCGTCGTGTCGGGCACGGCCAAGGTGAGCTGCGACGACAAGACCTTCCTGGTCGCGGCGAACGAGTCCACCTACATCCCGATCGGCACCCGCCACCGCCTGGAGAACCCCGGCGTGATGGACCTGGTCATGATCGAGGTGCAGTGCGGCGACTACCTCGGCGAGGACGACATCGTCCGCTTCGAGGACAAGTACGGCCGCACCGGCTGACGCCGACGGCAGCGGCGGCGGCGGGCAGCCGTCCGTCCGCGGCCGCGCCGGCCCGGCCTGCGGGTCGACGCCGGTGTCATCCCGCAGTCACATCGGCGTCATACTCTTCGCGCACTCCTCCCCTGGGCGATCCCGCCTGTGACCGCGAAGATCCTGATCGTCGAAGACGAGCCCGCCATCCGCGAGCTCCTGGCCCTGAACCTGCGTCATGCCGGGTTCGAGCCGGTCCACGCGCCCGACGCCGCCGCCGCGCGCCGGGAGATCGACGCCGCCCTGCCCGACCTGGTGCTCCTCGACTGGATGCTGCCGGACATGACCGGTGTCGAGGTGGCGCGCCGGCTGCGCGCCGACAGCCGCACGCGGCACCTGCCGGTGATCATGCTCACGGCGCGCTCGGCCGAGTCCGACAAGCTGGGCGGCTTCGAGGCCGGCGCCGACGACTACGTCACCAAGCCCTTCTCGCCGCGCGAACTGGTGGCGCGGGTGCGGGCGCTGCTGCGCCGCCGCGCCCCCGAGGCGAGCGACGAGCCGATCGAGGTCGCCGGACTGCGGCTCGAGCCGCAGACCTTCCGCGTGATCGCCGGCGGCCAGACCCTCAAGATGGGGCCGACCGAGTTCCGGCTGCTCCACTACCTGATGCGCAACCTCGACCGGGTGCTGTCGCGGGCCAAGCTGCTCGACGGCGTCTGGGGCGATCACGTGTTCATCGAGGAGCGCACCGTCGACGTGCACATCCGCCGGCTGCGGCTCGCGCTGCAACCGAGCGGCCACGACCGGCTGGTCGAGACCGTCCGTGGCGGGGGCTACCGCTTCCTGCCACAATGAGCGACTCCCGCCGCCGGCCACGCGCTCAGCGTTGATCCTCCTCCGCACCCTGCTCTTCGTCGGCGCCCTCGCGCTCGCCGCACTGGTGCTCGCCTGGCTGCAGGCGCCGATGGTCGCGATGTGGGTGCTGGTCGCCGGCCTCGCCCTGCTCGTCGGCTACCACGCGATCTACCTCTCCAGGCTCCATCACTGGGCGGCGCTGCCGCGCCAGCGCGAGCTGCCGTTCGGCTTCGGCAGCTGGGGGCACGCCTTCGACCGGATCGGTCGCTTCATGCGGCAGGACGCCAACGAGCGCATCGAGACCGCCACCGAGCTGGAGCGGCTGCATGCGGCGGTCGACCTGCTGCCCGACGGGCTGGTGGTGCTCGACCGGTTCGATCACGTGCAGTGGAGCAA
>CAIUGQ010000184.1 GCA_903898725.1 uncultured Burkholderiales bacterium
CGCCGCCGCCCGCGGTCGCGCTGCCCGCGGTGCACGAGCCGCCGCCGTCACGGCGGCTGGAGGGCCTGCGCGTCGCGGTCGCGCGCGATGCGGCGTTCGCCTTCCTCTACGAGGCGAACCTCGACGTGCTGCGCGCGCTCGGCGCCACGCCCTGCGCCTTCTCGCCGCTCGCCGACGAACCGGTCCCCGAAGGCTGCGAGGCGCTGTACCTGCCCGGCGGCTATCCGGAGCTGCACCTCGATGCGCTGGCCGGCAACGCCGTCGCGCGCGGCTCGGTGCTCGCCCATCATGCCGCGGGACGGCCGATCCTCGCCGAGTGCGGCGGGCTGCTCTGGCTGCTCGATGCGCTCACCGATGCGCAGGGTCGGCGCGCCCCGATGCTCGGGCTGCTGCCTGGCGAGGCGCGGATCGGCGAGCGGCTGGCCAACATCGGCCTGCAGTCGCTCGTGCTGCCCGAGGGCACGCTTCGCGGCCAGACCTTCCACCACGCGAGCGCCGAGCTGCGTCTCGAGCCGGCGGCCCACAGCCGTGCCGCCCTCGACCACGGCCGCCCCGAGCCCGTCTGGCGCAGCCGCCGGCTCGTCGCCTCCTTCCTGCACCTGTACTTCCCGTCGAACCCCGAGGCGATCGCGGCGCTGCTGCGCCCCTGAGGGGGCGTGTGGATCAGGCCGAGGCGGGCAGCTCGCCGAGCAGCACACGCACCAGCTCGCCGACCGGCCGGATGCGATCACCAAAGGGCAGCCGGCCCGCGCCGCGGAAGAACAGCCCCGTCCTGACGTCGCCGTTGACCGCGGCCGCGAGCTGCCGGTCGATGCAGAACTGACCGAAGCGGCCGATGCCGTCGCGCAGCCCGCACTGGATCAGGCAGTCGAACGCCATTACGCACCGTGCCTTGGCCCGCGCCAGCTCGGCCTTGCGCGGCTGGGCGGCCAGGTGCTTGAGCAGCCAGGGCGTGGCCACCGCGCGGGCCGGCAGGCCCGCCACGCTCATGAACTCGACGATCTGCTCGCTGCCGGCACCGGCCAGCACCGCCTTGAACGCGGGATGGGCGTCGCCCTCCTCGGTGACCGCGAACGCGGTGCCGAGCTGCACCGCCGCCGCCCCCAGCCCGAGCAGCTGGCGAACCCGTGCATGGCTGTCGATGCCGCCGGCCGGGATCAGCGGGATCGCGTCGGGGGCCAGCCCGAGCGACGTGAAGAACGCGCGCGCCTGCGGCACCACCGTCTCGAAGTCGAAGCGCGCGTCGTCGATCTCCTCGAGGCGGGTCGCGCCGAGGTGCCCGCCCGCGTGCCGCGGATGCTCGATGACGATCGCATCGGGCAGGCGGCCGCGGCGCTGCCACTTGCGCACCACGAGCTGGATGCCCCGCAGGTCCGACAGGATCGGGATCAGCGCGACATCCGGATGGTCGGCCGCGAGATCGGGCAGGTCCAGCGGCAGCCCCGCGCCCATCACGATCGCATCGGCACCGCTCTCGCAGGCCTGGCGCACGTAGGCCGGGTAGGCGGTGACCGCGCGCATCACGTTGACCGCGATCAGCCCGTGGCCACCGGCGAGGGCCCGGGCCGCTCGGATCTCGCGATCGAGCGCGACGAGGTTCGCCGCGTCGATCAGCGGGCCGGCCTCGGCGGCCGGCAGATGGCCGGTCTCGGCCATCAGGTCGGGATGGTGGCGCCGCAGGTCGACCGAGGCGATGGTGCCGACCGCCCCCTGCGCGGCCACCGCGCCGGCCAGACGGTGTGCCGACACGCCCACGCCCATGCCGCCCTGCACGATGGGCAGCACCTCGCGGCCGCGCAGCCTGAGCGGTGCCAGCCCCGAGGCGGACAGCAGCGCGCCCATCGCCGACGGCACGGCGCCGGTCTCGCGCCCCGCGCCGCTCATGCCGTCCCCGCCACGGGCACGGCGTCCTCGGCCGCGTGCGCCAGCCCGGCGGCGTCGAGCACCCTGAACCGGGTGCGGCGCGATTCGATCAGCCCCTGCGCGGCGAGGGTGTGCAGTTCGCGCGACAGCGTCTCGGGCGTCATCGCCAGCCGGATCGCGATCAGGCGCTTGGGCTCGTCGAAGGCGATGTCGACGAAGCCCGCCGGCGCGTCGCGCTGCAGGTCGCAGAGCAGGCGCGCGACCCGTGCCCGCGCCGTGCGCTGGGTGAAGCCGCCGATGTCGCGCACGAAGCGCGCCAGCTTGGCGCCCATGTCGCCGATCAGACGGGCCGCGATGGTCGGATGCGAGACGATCGCCTGCCGGATCGTCTCGGCCGACAGCCCGACGAGCAGCGCGTCCTCGACCACCCCTGCATTGACCGGATACAGGTCGCTGCGCAGCAGCGCGGCCAGCCCGATGGTGTCGCCCCGTTCCATCGCGGCGAGCACACGGGCGGTCGGCGGCCGGCCGAGCGTGAGCCGCACCCGTCCCTCGATCACCACGTAGAGCATCTCGGCGGGCTCCCCGGCCCGGAACAGCACCGTCCCGGCCGGCGCGGACAGGACCGTGGCCTGCGCCAGCGCGACCTCTGCGGACGCATCGAGCACGCCGTCGAACAGCGGCAGTCCGGCCAGCAGCCTGACCGCCCGCCGGGCCGGCGTCTCGCCGACCGCGCCGGCATCGACGGCTGCGGGGACCGCGGCGCGCGGTCGATCCTGGTGGACGTGCATCGGGTCTCCCGGGGGTGCGACCCCCCGTTTCCATCGTTGGAGCAAGGGTGTCACGGCCGGACCGGGCGGGCTTTGAGCCAGATCAAGCACCGGTCTGCCGACGGGCCACGGTGCTATCCTGCAGCCATCTCGACTCATCCTCCCCCTAGATGGACGTTCTCCTGCTCCTCCTCCTGATCATGCTGAACGCGGTGTTCGCCATGTCGGAGATGGCTGTGGTCTCGTCGCGCAAGGCGCGGCTGCAGCGGATGGCCGACGACGGATTCCCAGGGGCGAAGTCGGCCGTCCTGCTCAACGAGGAGCCCTCCACCTTCCTGTCGACGGTGCAGGTCGGCATCACCACGATCGGGATCCTGAGCGGTGTCGTCGGCGAGGGGCTGATCGCCGCGCCGATCGCGGCCTGGCTGTCGCAGGTCCCGATGCTCGCGCCCTACGCGAAGGGCTTCTCGGTGGCGCTGGTCGTCGTGATCATCACCTACCTGTCGGTGGTGATCGGCGAGCTGGTGCCCAAGCGGCTCGCGCTGCTCGCCCCGGAGCGCATCGCCTCGGTGGTGGCGCGACCGATGGTGTGGTTCTCGGGCTTCGCGCGCCCGCTGGTGATCGGCCTGTCGGCCTCGAGCAACCTGCTGCTGCGCCTGATCGGCGCGCGCAGCACCGACGAGCCGCCGGTGACCGACGACGAGATCAAGGTGCTGATGGAACAGGGCGCCGAGGCCGGCGTCTTCCATCAGAGCGAGCAGGCGATCGTCTCGAACGTGCTGCGTCTCGACGACCAGCGCATCGGCGCGATCATGACGCCGCGGATGGACATCTTCGCGATCGACCTCGACGAGGAAGACGCGGTCGTGCGGAGCAGCATCGCCGAGAGCCCGCACTCGCGGGTGGTGGTCTGCCGCGGCGGGCTCGAGCACATCCTCGGCGTGCTGCGGATCGCCGACCTGCTCAAGCCCGCCCTGCAGGGCGAGCCGCTCGACGTCGAACGCCACCTGACGCCGCCGCTCTTCCTGCCCGAGACCATCAGCACCACCCAGCTCCTCGAGAGCTTCCGGCGCGAACGCGTGCAGTTCGGCCTGATCGTCGACGAGTACGGCGACCTGCAGGGCCTGGTGTCGCTGACCGACGTGCTGACCTCGATCGTCGGCGACCTGCCCGAGCAGGACGACCCGACCGACACCGACCTGGTGCGGCGCGAGGACGGCTCCTGGCTGGTCGACGGCTCGGTGGGCCTGGAGCGCCTCAAGCAGGTCCTCGAGATCGACGAGCTGCCCGAGCAGGACGAGCGCGGCTTCCACACGGTGGGCGGCTTCGCGATGCACAGCCTGGGCCGCATCCCGACGGTCGCCGACCACTTCGAGGCCTCGGGCTACCGCTTCGAGGTGGTCGACATGGACCGCAACCGGGTCGACAAGGTGCTCGTCGCCCGGCTGCCGGACCCTCAGCCCGTCGTGGTCGACGAGCCCTGATCGGCGTGGCGCGCCGCGCGGCGGCTCAGGCCCCGCGCAGGCGACGCCAGAGGAAGGGCCCCAGGATCAGCAGCGCGGTCAGTGCCAGCAGCGACGCCGAGATCGGCTGCGTGACGAACACCGACAGGTCGCCCTGGCTGATCGACAGCGCCCGCCGGAACTGCGCCTCGGCCAGCGGACCGAGGATCAGCCCGATCACCGCCGGCGCCACCGGGAAGCCGAAGCGGCGCATCGTGAAGCCCAGCAGGCCGAACACCAGCAGCGTGATCAGGTCGACCACCGACTGGTGCAGGCTGTAGGCGCCCAGCGTCGCGAAGACGAGGATGCCCGCGTACAGGCCCGGCTTGGGGATGGCCAGCACCTTCACCCACAGGCCGATCAGCGGCAGGTTCAGCACCAGCAGCAGCACGTTGCCGACGTAGAGGCTGGCGATCAGCCCCCACACCAGCGGGCCCTGCGTCTGGAACAGCAGCGGGCCGGGCTGCAGGCCGTAGTTCTGGAAGGCCGCGAGCAGGATGGCCGCGGTGGCCGACGTCGGGATCCCCAGCGTCAGCAGCGGGACCAGCACGCCGGTCGACGACGCGTTGTTCGCCGCCTCGGGTCCCGCGACGCCCTCGATCGCGCCGTGGCCGAATTCCTCGGGATGCTTCGAGAGCTTCTTCTCGAGCGCGTACGACAGGAAGGTCGGGATCTCGGCGCCGCCGGCCGGGATCGTGCCGAACGGGAACCCGATGCCGGTGGCGCGCAGCCAGGCCGGCCACGAGCGCTTCCAGTCCTCCCGGCTCATCCAGATCGAGCCGGAGAGCCGCTCGAGGCGATCTTCATGGCGGCTCTGGTAGGCAGCGACGTAGAGCGTCTCGCCGACCGCGAACAGGCCGACCGCGAGCACCACCACGTCGATGCCGTCGAGCAGCTCGGGCACGCCGAACGTGAAGCGCATCTGCCCGGTCGCCTCGTCGATGCCCACCAGCCCGAGCAGCAGCCCGAGGAACAGCGTCGTGAGCCCGCGCACCGTCGAGCTGCCGAGCACCGCCGCCACCGTCACGAAGGCGAACACCATCAGCGCGAAATACTCGGCCGGCCCGAACTTCAGCGCGACCTCGACCACCAGCGGCGCGAGCAGCGTCAGCAGCACGGTGGCGATCGAGCCGGCGACGAACGAGCCGATCGCGGCGGTCGCCAGCGCGGGCCCGGCCCGGCCCTTGCGAGCCATCTTGTTGCCCTCGAGCGCGGTGGCGATCGAGGCGGACTCGCCGGGGGTGTTCAGCAGGATCGTCGTCGTCGAGCCGCCGTACATCGCGCCGTAGTAGATGCCGGCGAACATGATCAGCGCACCGGTCGGCTCGAGCTTCACGGTCAGCGGCAGCAGCATCGCGACGGTGAGCGCGGGCCCCACGCCCGGCAGCACGCCGACCGCCGTGCCCAGGGTCACGCCCAGCAGGCCCCAGAGCAGGTTGAGCGGCTGCAGCGCGACCGAGAAGCCCTGCAGGAGGGCGGAGAAGGTCTCGGTCATAGTCCCGCCGTACCCAGCACCGGCAGCAGCCAGCCGGCGGGCAGGTTCACGTTGAGGAAGCGCACGAAGAACAGGAACACCACGACCCCGATCGCGAGACCCACGCCCGCGTCGCGCAGCCACCGCGTGCTGCCGAAGCCGCGCGCCACGCAGGTGAACAGCGCCATCGCCGCGATCGGGAACCCCGCGGTGTGGATCAGCGCCATCTGGGCCACGAGGCCCGCAGCGACCCAGAGGAACGCCGGCGGCACGAACGCGTGGTCACCGCGCTCCTCGGGGTCCTCCGGGACCGCCATCCGCCAGCCGCCGGTGAAGGCCTCCCAGAGCAGCCACAGGCCGAGCAGCACCAGACCGCCGGCCACCAGCCTGGGGACGAAGTTGGGGCCGATGCGGGAGTAGCCGCCGGCCTCGGGCAGCGCGAACGCGACCGCCGAGGCCCCGAGGCCGAGCGCGAGCACGCCCAGCGACACGACGAGTTCTGCGCGCCTGGGGCGCGCGGTGCCGCGGGGCCCGGACATCGCGTCGACCTTACTTGCGCAGGCCGAGCGAATCGATGATCGCGCCGATCCGCTTGATGTCCTCGTCGAGGAACTTCTTGTACTCGTCGCCCGGCAGGTAGGCCGCGTCCCAGCCGAACTTGGTCAGCGACTCCTTCCACATCGGCGAGTCGGTGCCGGCCTTGACGCTCGCGATCAGCGCGTCGCGCTGGGCCGGCGTGATGCCGGGCGCCGCGAAGATGCCGCGCCAGTTGCCGAGCTCGACGTCGATGCCCTGCTCCTTGAGCGACGCGATCCCGTCGATCGCCTTCGGGCTCGAGACCGCCAGCGCGCGCATCCGGCCCGCCTTGATCTGCTCGGCGAACTCGCCGAGGCCCGACACGCCGGCCGCGACGTGGCCGCCGATGATCGAGGTGATCGCCTCGCCGCCGCCCTTGAAGGGCACGTAGTTGATCTTCGAGGGATCCGCACCGACCGCCTTGGCGATCAGGCCGACCAGGATGTGGTCGGTGCCGCCGGCCGAGCCGCCGCCCCAGGCCACCTTGCCCGGCTCGGCCTTGAAGGCCTTGACCAGGTCGCCGATCGTCTTGTGCGGCGAGTTCGCCGGCACCACGATGACCTCGTACTCGGTCGTCAGGCGCGCGATCGGGGTGACCATCGTCAGGTCGACCGGCGACTTGTTCAGCGCGATGCCGCCGACCATCACCATGCCGCCCATCATCAGCGTGTTCGGATCGCCCTTGGCGGCGTTGACGAACTGCGCCAGGCCGATGGTGCCAGCCGCGCCGCCCTTGTTGTCGAACTGGACGTTCTGCACCGACTTGGCCGACTGCATCGCTGCGGCGAGTGCGCGTCCGGTCTGGTCCCAGCCGCCGCCCGGATTGGCCGGGATGAGCATCTTGAGGGTCGCGATGCCCTGAGCCGAGGCGTGGAGCGGCAGCGTGCCGGCGGCGAGTGCGCCCAGCGCTGCGGCGGTGAAATGGCGGCGATTCATGAGGGATCTCCTGTCGGTCGGGATCCGTTCTCGGATCCGCATTCGTTCGAGTCGGGCGAGCATACCGACACTAATGCGCGGGGACAACACGTCGACGGGCGATGCGTTACCCTGCCGCAGGCACGTCCCGCCTGGCTCCAGACACCCCTCCACGATGACGACCCCCGACCTCGCAGCGGCCGGAGCCCAAGGCGTCTCGCCGGCCCAACGTCCGAGCGGTCGATTCGCGCCGCGCGCCTGGGGCCTCGTGAAGCCTTATTTCACAAGCGAACGCAAGTGGCAGGCGATCGGCCTGCTTGCGGCGGTCGTCGCGCTGAACCTGGTGACCGTCTACGTCGACGTGCTGATCAACGACTTCCAGCGCGACTTCTACAACGCGCTCGAGAGCAAGGACTACGCCGCGTTCACGCAGCAGCTGTGGCGGTTCACCTGGCTGGCGTTCGCCTTCATCGTGGTGGCGGTCTACAAGTTCTACCTGACGCAGCTCTTCGAGCTGCGCTGGCGCACCTGGCTGACCGAGCGCTACGTCGACGGCTGGCTGTCGGCCCGGGCCTACTACCGGCTCGAGCTCGGCGGCACCGCGACCGACAACCCGGACCAGCGGATCGCCGAGGACATCCGGCTCTTCACCGAGTACACGGTGTCGCTCACGATGGGCCTGCTCAACTCGGTGGTGACCCTCGGCTCGTTCGTGGTCATCCTGTGGGTGGTGTCCGGGCCGCTGACCGTGACGCTCGGCGGCAGCGAGTTCACGATCCCGGGCTACATGGTCTGGGTGGCGCTCCTCTACGCGATCGCCGGCAGCGTGATCTCGCATCTGATCGGACGCCGGCTGATCCCGCTGAACTTCGCGCAGCAGCGCTTCGAGGCCGACTTCCGCTACGGCCTGGTGCGCATTCGCGAACATGCCGAGAGCATCGCGCTCTATCGCGGCGAACCCGCCGAGCGGGGCACGGTGGTCGGGCGCTTCGGACGCGTGGTGTCGAACTACTGGGCGCTGGTGCGCGCGCAGAAGCAGCTGATCTGGGCCCAGAGCTTCTACGGCCAGCTCGCGGTGATCTTCCCCTTCGTCGTCGCGGCGCCGCGGTACTTCAACGGCCCGCTCAAGCTCGGCGACGTCATGCAGATCTCGAATGCGTTCGGCATGGTGCAGGGCGCGCTGTCCTGGTTCGTGTCGGCGTACGCCAGCCTCGCGACATGGAAGGCGACCACCGACCGGCTGCTGACCTTCGACGACGCGCTCGCCGAACTGCGCGATTCGGGCGACCGGCTGCTGCACGCGATGCCGGGCGAGGCGCCCGCGCTGCACGCGGTGCGGCTCGAGACGCCCCGCGGCGTGCCGATCGTCGCGCAGGCGACGCTCGCGGTCGCGCCCGGCGACCGGCTGCTGGTGACCGGTCCGTCGGGCAGCGGCAAGAGCACGCTGTTCCGCGCCCTCGCCGGCATCTGGCCGTACGGCGAGGGCCGCGTCGAGCAGCCCGCCTCCGGCGTGCTGTTCCTGCCCCAGCGCCCCTACCTGCCGATCGGCACGCTGCGCGCGACGGTCAGCTATCCGGCGGCGACCGGTGCATTCGACGACGCGACGATCGCACGCGCGCTGCACGACGCACGCCTGCCGCAGCTCGCCGACCGCCTCGACGAGGAAGCCGCCTGGGACCGCAGGCTCTCGCCCGGCGAGCAGCAGCGGCTCGCGTTCGCGCGGGCGCTGCTCAATGCGCCGCGCTGGCTCTTCCTCGACGAGGCGACCGCGGCGCTCGACGAGGCCACCGGCACCGCGCTCTATGCGCTGCTGCTCGAGCGATTGCCCGAGAGCGCCGTGGTGAGCATCGCGCACGATGCCTCGGTCGCCGCGTTCCATCGGCGCCGGGTGCATCTGACGCCGGGCGCGGACGGCTCGACGCTCGAGGAGCGCGCGGTCGACGCGTAGCGGGCGACCGCGCCATCGGCAGCGCGCACCGTGCCGCCGCCGGAGTCCCGCCCTCAGCTCCGGCCGTAGACCTCGTTGATCTGCTGACCGACCCGCACGAAGGTCGTGCAGCGCGACAGGTCCTTGAGCTTGCGCGCCCCGACGTACGTGCACGCCGAGCGCAGGCCGCCCAGGATCTCCTGCACGGTGTCCTCGACCGGCCCGCGGGCCTCGAGCACCACCGACTTGCCCTCGGACGCCCGATAGCGGGCCACCCCGCCGGCGTACTTCTCCATCGCCTCGGCCGAGCTCATCCCGTAGAACCGGCGATAGACGCGGCCGTCGCGCTCCTCGAGCTCGCCGCCCGACTCGTCGTGCGCGGCGAGCATGCCGCCGAGCATCACGAAGTCGGCGCCGCCGCCGAACGCCTTGACCACGTCACCCGGCACCGTGCACCCGCCATCGCCGCAGATCTGGCCGCCCAGCCCGTGGGCGGCGTCGGCGCATTCGATGATCGCGGACAGCTGCGGATAGCCGACGCCGGTCATCTTGCGCGTCGTGCACACCGACCCCGGACCGATCCCGACCTTGACGATGTCGACGCCCGCGAGGATCAGGGCCTCGGTCATGTCGGAGGTGACCACGTTGCCGGCCATCAGCGCGACCGAGGGATAGCGCTCGCGAAAGCGCCTGACGAAATCGACGAAGGCCTCGGTGTAGCCGTTGGCCACGTCGATGCAGACCCATTCGATCGCGCCGCCGGTCTTGGACCAGACCTTCTCGAACTTCGCGAGGTCGGCCTCGAGGATGCCGAGCGAATAGAAGGTGTAGGCGTTCTCCGCACGGTTCTCGGGCGAGAAGAACGCCACCAGATCGGCCAGGGCGTGGTGTTTGTGCAACGCACAATGCAGCTTGTGGCGGGCCAGCGCGCGGGCCATCTCGAAGGTGCCGACCGTGTCCATGTTGGCGGCGATGATCGGCACGGACGGCCTGCGCAGCGGCGCGTGGCGGAACCGGTACTCGCGCACGAGGTCCACGTTGGCGCGGCTGCCGAGCGTCGATCGCTTCGGCCGCAGCAGCACGTCCTTGAAGTCCAGCTTCGGTTCGTATTCGATTCGCATGATCCGAATGATGCGCGTGGCCGCGTTTCGGGTAAACTCCCGGGTTCGGTGTCGCTTCGGTCCGTTCCGGTCCGACTGCCGACCCGTTTACTTCATCGCCTCCGACATCGCCGCGAACCCGCGGCCCGGTCCTCCCGGGTCGCCCGCGGTGGGCGCGCCCCCCTGAGCGAGGGTCGCGGTTGGCGCCGATGTACGCCAACCGCCCGAACGCTTCGGGTGTATCAGGATTTTTGCGCCCATGTTCCGTGATCCGATCGGCGAGCCCGTTCTCGCCCATGATTCCTCCATGCCCGCCGTCGCCTCGAGCGCGACCCCCGAGTCCCTCGACACGACCGTGACGACCGAGGCCGCAGCCGTGGCCGAAGTCGCCCCCGAGCCGTCGCGCTTCCTCGCGCTCGGCCTGTCGCAGGCCGCGCTCAAGACGCTCGGCCAGCTCGGCCACGACCAGCCCACGCCGGTCCAGGAAGCGGCCATCCCCGTGCTGATGGAAGGCCACGACCTGCTCGTGTCCGCCCAGACCGGCAGCGGCAAGACCGCCGCCTTCCTGCTGCCGGCGCTCGAGCGCCTGTCGCAGCCCTCGAGCGGCCCGCGCGGCGCGCCGCGCGTGCTCGTGCTCGCCCCGACCCGCGAGCTCGCGCTCCAGGTCGAGCAGGCCGCCGTCCGCTACGGCCGCTGGCAGAAGCGCCTGCGCACGGTGTGCCTGATCGGCGGCGCGCCGTTCGGCCCGCAGCTGCGCGCCCTCGGCGAAGGCGTCGACATCATCGTCGCCACCCCGGGCCGCCTGGCCGATCACCTCGAGCGCGGCCGCGTCGACCTGTCGGCCGTTGGCCTGCTGGTGCTGGACGAAGCCGATCGCATGCTCGACATGGGCTTCGTCGACGAGATCGAGGCGATCGCCGCGCGTCTGCCGGCGACCCGCCAGACCGTGCTGTTCTCGGCCACGCTCGACGGCAAGATCGGGCATGTCGCGCAGCGCGTCACGCGCAACGCGCGCCGTGTCGAGGTCGGCGTGCACGTCGACGCAAGCACCCTGACCCAGGTCGTCCACCACGTCGACGACCTGCGCCACAAGCTCGCCCTGCTCGATGCGATCCTCGCCGGCACCGACGTCGCGCAGGCGATCGTCTTCGCCTCGACCAAGATCGCCGCCGACGAGCTCGCCCAGCGCCTGCGCGAGGCGGGCAAGTCCGCGGCCGCCCTGCACGGCGACATGCCGCAGGTCGCCCGCGACCGCGTGGTGCGCAACCTGCGCCAGGGCCGCATCGGCGTGCTGGTGGCCACCGACGTCGCCGCGCGCGGCATCGACGTGCCGACGATCAGCCACGTGGTCAACTTCGACCTGCCGATGAAGCCCGAGGACTACATCCACCGCATCGGCCGCACCGGACGCGCCGGGCGCGCGGGCACCTCGGTGACCCTCGTGGCCGCCCGCGACCGTCGCCAGCTGGCGGCGATCGAGCGACTGCTGCAGACCCGCATCCCCGAGGCGATCGTGCCCGGCCTCGAGCCGCGCACCGCGCCCCCGC
>CAIUGQ010000185.1 GCA_903898725.1 uncultured Burkholderiales bacterium
GTGCTCCACGGCGGGCCGTCGGCGCCGCCGCCGGCGCTCGAGCCGGTGCTTCGCGTGCCGCTCGCCCACCCGCTGCGGGCGACCGCCGACACCCTTCCGCCCGCCCGCGAGACCGCCGCCCGCTGGGCCGCCTCGCCGCCCCGCGCCCCACCGCTCCTCGGCTGATTCAGCCCTCGCCGCGCCCGCTTCGGGTGAGGTGACCGTCGGATCCGTGTCCGCGCCCATGCCGCGCGGACCGCCCAGCCCTGGAGCCATTCATGCCCGTCTTCCGTAACCGGCCGCTCGCCCTGGCGATCGCGCTGATGTTCACCGCTCTGTCCGCCGTGCGCGCGCAGCCCGCTCCCGAGGCGCCTCGGGCGCCGAGCCCTGATGCGCCTCGGGCGCCGAGCCCTGAAGCGCCTCGTGCGCCGAGCCCCGATGCGCCGCCACCGGCCGCCGTGCCGGCCGCCCCCGGCGCGCTCTCCGACGTCACCGTCACCGGCACCCGCGAGGCAGCCGCCCTGTCCCTCACGCCGGCGGCGGTCGGCGTGATCCCTGCCGAGACGATCCGCCGGACCGGCCCCGCCCATCCGTCGCAGCTGCTCGGGCAGGTGCCCGGCGTCGCGGTCGCGGTGACCAACGGCGAGGGCCACACCACGGCCATCCGCCAGCCGTTCACCACGGCGCCCGTCTACCTCTTCCTGGAGGACGGCATCCCGATCCGTCCGACCGGCTTCTTCAATCACAACGCCCTCTACGAGACCAACCTGCCGCAGGCCGGCGGCGTCGAGATCGTCCGTGGCCCGGGCAGCGCGCTCTACGGCTCGGATGCGATCGGCGGCATCGTCAACGTGCTGACTCGGGCGCCCGCGTCGCGGGCCGGTGCCGATGCGCGCGCCGAGTTCGGCAGCGACGGCTGGCTGCGCCTGCTCGCCGGAGGCGATTCGGGCTCGCAGCGTTGGGGGGCGCTGCGCGGCGACCTCAACCTCACCCACACCGACGGCTGGCGGGACGCCACCGCCTACGACCGCCGCTCCGGCTCGCTGCGCTGGGACGCGGGCCTCGGCAATTCGACCGTCGCCCGGACGGTGTTCGCGTTCTCGCGCGTCGACCAGCAGACCGGCGCGAACTCGCCGCTGCCGCTGGCCGACTTCCGCGACCGGCCGACGATCAACTACCGGCCGATCGCCTACCGCAGCGTCGAGGCGCTGCGCCTGTCGACGAGCATCGACCACGAGCTCGGCGGGGGCGGGCTGCTGAGCTTCACGCCGTACGTGCGCGACAACTCGATGGACCTGCTGGCGTCGTTCAACCTGCCGTCGGATCCCACCGTCGCGCGAACCGCGAGCCGGTCGGTCGGCCTCGCCGCGAAGTGGCGGCAGGACTGGACCGCGCCGTGGTCGCCACGGCTGATCGCCGGCATCGACCTCGAGGCCAGCCCGGGCGAGCGGCGCGAGGACCGGGTGCTGCCGACGGTGTCGGGCACCGGCGCGACGCGCCTGTATTCGGCCTACACGCTCGGCTCGCGCGTCTACGACTACGAGGTGACCTTCAGCCAGGTCTCGCCCTACCTGCACGGCGAGATCTCGCCGATCGAGCGGCTGCGCGTGACCGCGGGCCTGCGCTGGGACCGGCTCGGCTATCGCCTCGACAACCGGATCGAGCAGGCCGCGGTGCGCGATGCGACCAGCGGCGCCTGGTACGGCCAGGTCGCCGACACCTCGGTGTCGTACACGCACCTGAGCCCCAAGCTCGGCGCGACCTGGGCGTTCGACGCCACCACCTCGGGCTGGGTCGGCTACTCGAACGGCTTTCGAGCGCCCTCGGAATCGCAGCTCTTTCGCCCCTCGGTCGCCACCAGTGCCGCGAACGCCACGCAGCTCGCGCGGCTGTCGTCGCGGCTGCAGCCGATCGAGGCCGACCAGATCGAGATCGGGCTGCGCGGGCGCGGTGGTTCGCTCGCCTGGGAGCTCGTCGGCTATCGGCTCGACAAGCGCGACGACCTGGTGTCGCAGCGGGATCTCGTCACGAACGTGACGACCACGGTCAATGCGGGGCGTACCCGCCATCAGGGCGTCGAGGTCGGTCTGGGCTGGACCTTCGTGCCCGGCTGGCGGCTCGACGGCGCGCTCTCGTACGCGTCCCACCGCTATGTCGACTGGGTCACCGCGACCGCCGACTTCAGCGGCAAGGAGATCGAGTCGGCGCCGCAGCTGCTCGGCAGCGTGCGGCTGGGCTGGCAGCCGGTCGAGCGCGGCGTCGTCGAGCTCGAGTGGACGAAGGTCGGCGCGTACTGGCTCGAGGCCGGCAACACGGCCGCCTTCGGCCGCTACGACGGCCACTCGCTGTGGAACCTGCGCGCCGAATGGCCGCTGACCCGGCGCATCTCGGTCTACGGCCGCGCGATGAACCTCACCGATACCCGGTGGGCGGACAGCGCCTCGGTCTCGTCCGCGACCGCCGTCTA
>CAIUGQ010000186.1 GCA_903898725.1 uncultured Burkholderiales bacterium
GCTGTCGTGGGAGCAGGCCTCCGCGTTCACCGTGGTCGGCGTGACCGTCCACGATGCGCTGATCGCGCAGGGCCGGCTCGCCGCGGGCGAATGGATGCTCGTGCCCGGCATCTCCTCGGGCGTGGGCGTCGCGGCGCTGCAGGTGGCGCGCGCGATCGGTGCACGGACCATCGGGCTGTCGGGCTCGGCCGAGAAGCTCGCGCGCCTGAAGGACCTGGGTCTCGAGTTCGGGCTGCAGGTCCGCGGGCCGGGCTTCGTGCCCGCGGTGCGCGAGATCGTCGGCGAGCGCGGCGTGGACCTGGTGGTCAATCCGGTCGGTGCCTCGGTGCTGCCCGACTGCGTCGAGCTGCTGGGCTTCGAGGGGCGGCTCGCGACGGTCGGCTACGTCGACGGGCTCGACACCGCGCCGCTCGACGTGCTGGCGCTGCACAAGAAGCGGCTGCAGCTGTTCGGCGTGTCGAACAAGATGCGGCAGATGACGCACCGCATCGCCGCCGTGCGCGGCCTCGTCCGCGACCTGCTGCCGATGGCCGCCGACGGCCGCTTCGTGCCCCGGGTGGACCGGGTGTTCGACTTCGCCGAACTGCCGGCGGCGCAGCGGGCGATGGAGGCGAACACCCATCTCGGGAAGCTCGTGCTGCGGATGGGATGAGGCGGCCCCGGCATCACAGGATCGCCCAGGCCCCCATGCATGCGAGGAGGGCGGTGCACGCGATGGCATAGGGGACGAGTCCCGAATAGACCTGCCGCTCCGTGCCCTGTCCTTGCGCCAGCGATGCCGCGATGGCCATGCGCACGGGCGAGAACAGACTCATGCTCGACGTGGCGACGTGCTGGAGCGCAGCCGTGGCGGGCACGGAGAGGTTGGCCTGGGCGGCCATCGCGACCTGCGACGACATGAACAGGCTGTTGCCCGCGCTGCCGCTGTTGGTCAGCACGCCCAGTCCGATGGACATCAGCGGGGCGGCCAGCACGCCGAGCGCGCCCAGGTTGGCGAAGAGGCCTGCCGCGATGGCCGCGGAGATGCCTGCCCCAGCCAGGACCTCCGCGAGCATGGCGAACATGAACACGGTCACGACGGGCGTCCGGGCCGTCTTCCACGCCCCACGCAGTTCCTGGTTCCACTGCCCGACGTGTCCCCGGACGAGCGCGACCCCGACCGCGCCGACCATCAGCCACGAGCCGGCGTGGAAGAGCGGCGCCCAGCCGGGCAGGTCGGGATACGGCGCGATCGCGCCGAACGATGTCAGCGCGGCCCGCAGGGGCGGCACGCTTCGGGTCAGCGTCAGGATGCCGACCAGCGCGAGATAGGGCCAGACCCGGCCCGTCGCCAGCCGAACCGCCTCGGCCGTGGGCCGGACGTCGATCAGGTAGCGCGCGATGATGAGCGGGCCGAACGCGGACAGCATGGCGATCTCGGGTCCGACGAGGGCGGTCGCGACGCCGAGCGTGCCGAGACTCGCGATGATCCAGCCGACTTCGCTCAGATGCTCGGTCGCGGTCGCCGACACGCCCGCCTTCCGGGCGGTCACCCAGAACAGCGTGAGCCAGACCCCCATGAGCGAGGCGATGGGCAGCAGGCAGGCGCCGGCGAGCGCCGAGGCCGGCATCTTGGCGTAGGCCGAGGCGAGCAGGGTGCCGCTGCCCATCGCGCCCCACGGGATGAACGTCTGGCTCAGCAGGGCGAAGACCATCAGATGCACCGGCGCGATCCCCAGGTGCCTGAGCAGGGCGATGGTCCCCAGCATCCCGACGCCGAATCCGGTGGCGGACTCCGCGAACGGACCGACCAGGAAGCACGCGAAGAACAGCAGGCGCCGCTGCGCACGCGCATCGAGCGCGACGGGGTTCGGTGACTCGGCCGCGATGGCGGTCGGGCGTGACGCGAGTTGCCAGAACAGCAGTCCGCCCAGGATGTACGGGGCGATGGTGGCGCCGATCCAGGCGCCGCGGGCCAGAGCGCTCGCGAGCGCCGCGAATCCGAACGGCATCGGCGCGGTGGCGAATGCGACCGGCACGGCGGTCGCCAGGCCGAGGACCGACGCGACGGTGGGCGAGCACCGGCCGCTGAGGACGGCCAGCGCCAGGACGATCGTGGGCAGGAACCAGAAGAACGCAGTCATCGGAGGCGGGCGGGCCCGCGCGGTCGGCAGTTGCGGAGATCGGTCGGTCCGACTGCCGTGTCCGCGCTGAGGGCGAACGCCTGGCCGACTTCCGGACATTCTAGGCCGCGACGCCCCGTCGGACGGGGCGGGGACCTGTCAGGTTCACCCGGCCCGGCCGACCGTGCCCTTGACACAAGTCGAACGTTCGTTTTAAATCAAACGATTGTTGGAATTGAAACGCACGTTCGACCCATTTGCGGTCCATCCGCCTCGAGCCCAGTCCCCATGTCGCCCGCCGAACCCCACCACCCCGTCCGCGCCGACGGCATCGACGCCCGCCATCGGCTGCTCTTCGCGGGCCTCGCGCTGTTCGCCGAGCACGGCTTCGAGAAGACCTCGGTGCGCGCGCTCGCGAAGGCCGCGCAGGTCAACCTCGGGGCGATCAGCTACTACTTCGGCGACAAGGAGGGCCTGTACCGCGCGCTCTTCACCGATCCGTCGATCTGCGGCGTGCCCGAGGACCTGGTGGCCTTCGCCGAACCCGGTCGGCCGCTGCTGGAGGCGATGCGGATGTTCTATGTCGACTTCCTCGCGCCGCTCAAGCGCGGCGACGAGGTCAGGATGGTGATGAAGCTGCACTTCCGCGAGATGGCCGAGCCCACCGGCGCCTGGGCCGGCGCGGTCGAGACCGAGATCCGGCCGCAGTTCGAGGCGCTGCTGCGGCTGCTGGTCCGCGAGCTCGGCATGAAGCGGGCGGACCTCGACTTGCAGCGGCTCGCGCTGTCGATCGCCGGTCTCGGGGTGCACTTCTTCGCGTTCCACGACGGTGTGCAGACGCTGTCGCCGTCGGTGCTCGCCACGCCGCGCGCGATCGACACGCTGGCCGAGCGGCTCGCCGGCTATGCGGTCTCGATGGTCGAGGGCGAGCGCACGCGCCGGGCCGCCGGCAAGACGGAGGACTGATGGTGCGAACACTCGTCACCGTCGCGCTCGCGGGCGCGCTCGCCGGCTGCGGCGTCTTCAAGGTCGGGCCGGACTATGCCGGCGCACCCGCCGCGCGCTCGCTGTCGCAGGCCGAGGCCGGCCGCGGCGCC
>CAIUGQ010000187.1 GCA_903898725.1 uncultured Burkholderiales bacterium
CGGCGACCTTGTAGCGGTCGACGCGCTTCTTGTAGCCGGCGAAGTAGAGCACCTTCGAGCCGGCCGCGCGGAAGGCCGCGCCGATCGAGAACAGCACCGCGTTGCCCAGTCCGCCGCCGGCCAGGACGACGGTTTCGCCCGCGGCGATCTGCGTCGGTGAGCCGGTCGGCCCCATCAGCACCACCGGCTCGCCCGGCACGAGCTGCCGGCACAGGTCCGAGGAGCCGCCCATCTCGAGCACGATCGTCGACACCAGCCCGTGCGCCTTGTCGACCCAGGCACCGGTGAGCGCCAGGTTCTCCATCATGAGACGGGTCGGCGCCAGCCCCGGGGCGGCGACGCGCGGCGCGCGCGTCTCGAAGTTCTGCAGCCGGTAGAACTGCCCCGGCTCGAAGTGCGCCGCCGCCATCGGGGCGTGCACCACCACCTCGACGATGTTCGGCGCGAGCCGCTCGACGCGGACGACGCGTGCGCGCAGCAGGCCGTTCAGGCGCGCGGCGAATGCGGCGGGCGACTCGTCGCTCGACGGCGCGCGCTGCGCGAGCACCCGGGCGACCACCGGCCAGCCCTGCTTGGCCGAGCCCATCGCCTTGACGACGTTGCCGAACCAGCTCGGGTGCACGTCGCCGAAGTAGGAGATCCAGCGTCCGCCGGGCTCGCCGCTGAGCAGCACCCGTGCCGCGGCGGGCTTGGCGCGCTGATGTTCGGGCGTCACCGGTCGACCGGTCTCGTCGAGCGCCCGGAAGTAGCGGCCGTCGAGGGTGAAGTGCGCCGCGTCCTCGCGCGCCAGGACGGTGTTCGGCTGCGTGCCGGCAGCGACGAACACGCTGCGCGCCGGCAGCACGAGCTCGCCTTCGGTCCGCCAGCGGCCCTCGTCGTCGCGGACCTGGCGCGCCAGCGCGATCGCGCGGACCGCGCCGCGCGCATCGACGTCGATGCGCCTCGGATCCAGGCACTCGGCGAACCGGATGCCCTCCTCGAGCGCCTTCTCCACCTCTTCGTGATTGAGCGTGTAGGAGGGCGCATCGAGCAGCCGCTTGCGGTAGGCGACGGTCACGCCGCCCCAGCCGTCGAGCAGCTCGACGATCCGTGCGGGGCGCTGCGCGGTGCGCGCCGCGTCGCGCTCGGCACGGATCGCCCGGCCGTGCGCGAGGAACTCGTCGGCGACCTCGCGTTCCTCGTCGCTCCAGCCGGCGCGCACCGCCGCCTCGCCGTGGCGCTCGGCCAGCGCCTCGTGGCGCGCCAGGAACTTGTCGACCTGCACCACGTAGTAGGCGAGCGACTCGGTGGCGGTGTCGATCGCGGTCAGGCCGCCGCCGATCACCACGACCGGGAGGCGCAGCTGCATGTTCGCGATCGAGTCGGCCTTGGCGGCGCCGGTCAGCTGCAGCGCCATCAGGAAGTCGCTCGCGGTGCGCACGCCGCGGGCCAGTCCGTTGGGGATGTCGAGCGTCGTCGGGCGTCCAGCCCCGATCGCGAGCGCGATGTGATCGAAGCCGAGCCGCCAGGCGTCCTCGACCCCGAGCGTGCCGCCGAAGCGCACGCCGCCGATCAGCGTGAACCGATCGCGCCGCTCGAGCAGGAGCCGGATCAGCTTCAGGAAGTTCTTGTTCCAGCGAACGGTGATCCCGTACTCGGCGACGCCGCCGAAGCCGGCGAGCGTCCGGTCGTCGAGCGACTCGTAGAGCGCGTTCACGTCGCGGACCGGCTCGAACGGCACCCGGGCGCCGTCGTCGGCGACCCCGCCGAGTTCGGGCGGGAGCGGCTCGATCTTGAGGCCGTCGACCGCGACCACCTGATGGCCGTCGTTCATCAGGTGATGCGCGAGCGTGAAGCCCGCGGGCCCGGTGCCGACCACCAGCACCTTGCGGCCGCTGTCGGCGGCGGGCACGGGGCGGCGCAGGTTCAGCGGATTCCAGCGCGACAGCAGCGAGTAGACCTCGAAGCCCCAGGGCAGCTCGAGGATGTCCTTGAGGGTGCGCGTCTCGGCCTGCGGGATGTCGACCGGGGTCTGCTTCTGGTAGATGCAGCCCTTCATGCAGTCGTTGCAGATGCGGTGGCCGGTGGCCGCGAGCATCGGGTTGTCGACGACGATCATGGCCAGCGCGGCGATCGCATGGCCGTCGTTCTTGAGCGTGTGGAACTCCGAGATCCGCTCCTCGAGCGGGCAGCCCGCGAGCTCGCCGCCGAAGACCGAGCGCTTGTACACCACCGCGCCGTCGGGGCCGGGCTTGTCGCGCAGGCCCTTCGAGCAGGAGTCCTTGCCCTGCTTGTGGCAGAGGATGCAGTAGTTCGTCTGGTCGAGCGCACCGGCGAGGTCGGTGCCGGCGTCGGTCAGGGCGAACGGGGCACGCGTGTGGTCGAGCCGGCGCCGGATCTGGTCCGGGCGGATCGTCGTCGTGCGCACGCCCTGGTCCGTGTCGCTGCGGGCATGCACGAGCAGCTCGTAGGGATCGACCTTGGCGGGCTGCCGGAACAGCACGCCGTGCCCGTGACGGCGCTGGCCGTCGTGGGTGGTGACCGCCCAGGCGGCATACCGCTTCGCGAGCTCGAGCAGGTCGTCGTGCGCCGGCGCCTCGGCCTGCCAGGCGAGCACCGCGCGCGCGAAGTCGAGCTCGTCGAGCCCTGAGCCGGGCGTGCTCCAGGCCGCGGCCGCGCCGCCGTGCGCCGCGACGGCGGCACCGAGCCGGTCGCGTGCCGAATCGGCGTCGAAGTCGAGGAGCTGCTCCGGCGTGACCGACAGCAGGGCCTGGCGCTTGACGAACTTCCACTTGACCCGCCACAGCGGGTCGAGCGCGGCATGCGAGGCGCGCAGCTCGGCGAACTCGGCCTCGATGCCGAAGAGGCGCGCCACGAAGGCGTCGAGCACCGGGCCGACGTCGATCAGCAGCGCCGCCTCGGCCTTGGCGTCGAGCGTGTCGGGGGCGAGACGGGCGGCGCGGTAGCGCTCGCCCAGCGCCGGCACGGCCGCGTCGAGAAAGGCCAGCCAGTGTGCATCGAGGCGCAGCAGGCCACGAGGGTCGTACAGATCCGGAAACGCCAGGCCGAATGCGAGGCGCAGGGGCTCGCCGGCCGGCGGATCGGTGCGGAAGACGGTAGCGGGCCCGGACGCCTGGGCCGCGGTCGTGGACCCGTGTGCGCCCGGCGCCGCGTCAGCCATCGGTCACTTGTCCAGGTACTGGAGCTTGTCCTTGACGTCCTTCCAGGCGTCGGCGTCGGCGAGCTGCGGCTTGGTGCGCGTGATGCTCGGCCAGAGCTTGGCCAGCTCCGCGTTGATCGCGACGAACTTCTGCTGGTCGGCCGGCACGTCTTCCTCGGCCTTGATCGCCTCGACCGGACACTCCGGGATGCAGACGGCGCAGTCGATGCATTCGTCCGGATCGATGACCAGCATGTTCGGTCCTTCGCGGAAACAGTCGACCGGACACACGTCGACGCAGTCGGTGAATTTGCAGCGGATGCAGGACTCGGTGACGATGTGGGGCATGGCGATCCGTGCCGGAGATGGCGCTGGGCGGAGCGCGGAACGCGTTCCGATTGACGGAGGATTCTAGCCCGGTTACCGTTGCCCTCCAAGCGCAATGAAGCGTTCGCTTCATTCGGAGGGAAGCGGGTGTACGGTCGTCCGGACGATCTCGGCAAGGCCCTGGAACGACTCGCTGCGGGGCGCCCCGCGGTGGTCGCTGGCGGGACCGACTTCTATCCCGCGCGCATCGGCCGTGCGATCGAGACCGACGTCCTCGATCTCTCCGGCATCGCCTCGCTGCGCGGCATCGGGACCGAACCCGGGCAGTGGCGGATCGGCGCGCTGACCACCTGGACCGACCTCGTGCGTGCGGACCTGCCGCCCGCGCTCGACGCGCTCGCGCAGGCCGCGATCGAGGTCGGCGGCCCGCAGGTGCAGAACCGCGGCACACTCGGCGGCAACCTGTGCAACGCGTCGCCGGCGGCCGACGGGGTGCCGGCACTGCTTGCGCTCGATGCGCGCGTCGAACTCGCGAGCCTGCGCGGCACCCGGACGCTGGCGCTCGCCGAATTCATGCTCGGCGCGCGTCGCACCGCACTCGCGCCCGACGAACTGCTGGTGGCGGTGCTGCTGCCGCGCCAGGGACCGGCGGCGCGCTCGCGCTTCCTCAAGCTCGGACACCGCCGCTACCTCGTGATCTCGATCGCGATGGTCGCGGTCTCGGTCGACCTCGACGAGGCGGGCCGTGCGACGCGCGTCGGCGCTGCGGTCGGTTCGTGTTCGGCCGCCGCGCGCAGGCTGCCGGCGCTCGAGGCGGCACTGGCCGGCGTGCCGCGTGCAGCGCTCGCCGAGACCGCCTGGCAGGCGCTGCGCGACCCCGCGGTGCTCGCGCCGCTCGCCCCGATCGACGACGTGCGCGGCACGGCGGCGTATCGGATGGACGCCGTCGCGACACTGCTGCGACGCGCCTTCGGAGACCTCGCGTCATGAGTCCATCGTCCGGAGCGTTGCCCGCCGCATCCCGCCGCAGCGGCCCGGATCGCCCGGACGACGCCCCGGCGTCGGTCAGCGTCAACGGTGTCGTGCATGCGCTCGGCCCGGCGCCGGCCCGCCGGCTCGCCGACTGGCTGCGCGACGACCTCGGACTGACCGGCACCAAGCTCGGCTGCAGCGCCGGCGACTGCGGCGCCTGCACGGTGCTCGTCGACGGCGAGCAGGCCTGCGCCTGCATCGTGCCCCTCGGCCAGTGCGCGGGCGGCAGCGTGACCACCGTGGAGGGCCTGGCGCATGCCGACGGCACGCCGTCCGCGCTGCAGGCGGCGTTCATCGCGCACGGCGCCGCGCAGTGCGGCATCTGCACGCCGGGCATGCTGATGGCCGCGACCGATCTGCTGAACCGCGTGCCGGCCCCCACCGAGGCCCAGGTGCTCGACGGGCTGGCCGGCGTGCTGTGCCGGTGCACCGGCTACCGCAAGATCGTCGAGGCGGTGCTGTCGGTCGCGCAGGGCGATGCGTTGCCGGTCGCCGAGCCGGCTCCGGCGGCCGGTGCCGCGGTCGGCGCGCGTCTGCCGCGGCTCGATGCGCCGGCGAAGGTGTTCGGCACCGAGCGCTTCGGCGCCGACGAGGCGCCCGCCGACGCGCTCTGGCTCAAGGTGATCCGTTCGCCGCATCCGCACGCGCGCTTCGCGTTCGGTGACCTCGATGCCTTCGTCGCCTCGCATCCCGCCGTCGTCGGCGTGGTGCTGCCCGCCGACGTGCCGAACAACCGGTTCGCGATCTTCGCCGACCTGCGCGACCAGCCCGCGATCGCCGAGGGCGTCGCCCGGTTCCGCGGCGAGGCGGTGCTGGTGCTGGCCGGGGATCGGGACGGCCTCGAGGCGATCGCGCCGTCCGCGGTCCCGATCGAATGGACGGTGCTGCCCGCGCTCGAGTCGCCTGCGGAGGCGCTCGCACCGGGCGCGCCGTCGCTGCATGCCCGCTTCGCCGACAACGTCCTGTGCCGCGGCCGCGTGGTGCGCGGCGACCTCGACGACGCACTCGCCACCGCGCACCGGCGGGCCGCGCTGCAGATGACGACCTCCCACGTCGAGCATGCGTACATCGAGCCCGAGGCGGGCTGGGCGCGCTGGACGCCCGATGCGGTCGACGGCACGCCGCGCGTCGAGGTGTTCGCCTGCACGCAGACGCCCTACATGGATCGCGACGAGCTCGCCTGGATGTTCGGGCTGCCGCCCGAGCACGTGCGCATCGTGCCCTCGGCCGTCGGCGGTGGCTTCGGCGGCAAGCTCGACATGTCGGTGCAGCCGCTGCTGGTCGCGGCGGCCCGCAAGTTCGCACGGCCGGTCAGGATCGTCTACGGCCGCCCCGAGTCGATGGCCTCGTCGACCAAGCGCCATCCGGCGCGGATGAGCGCGACGCTCGCCGCCGACGACGCGGGTCAGCTGCTCGCCTACGACTTCGAGGGCGACTTCGACACCGGCGCCTACGCGTCCTGGGGGCCGACGGTCGCCAACCGGGTGCCGATCCATGCCAGCGGCCCGTACCGCATCGGGTCGGTGCGCGCGCTGACCCGCGCGGTCCACACGCACGGCCCGGTGTCCGGCGCGTTCCGCGGGTTCGGCGTGCCGCAGGCCACGGTGCTCGTCGAGGCCCTGCTCGACGAACTGGCGATCGGGGCCGGCCTCGACCCGCTCGAGCTGCGCCACGCGCAGGCGCTGCGCGCCGGCGACACGACGCCGACCGGCCAGCGCCTCGAGGCCAGCGTGGGCCTGCGCGCCTGTCTCGACGCGCTGCGTCCCGCGTGGCGCGCCGCGCGCGCCGCCGCCGAGGCCTTCAATGCCGCGACGTCCGGCCCGCTTCGCCGCGGCGCCGGTGTCGCCTGCATGTGGTACGGCATCGGCAACACCGTGATCGCCAACCCGTCGACCATGACCATCGGCCTGCGGCGCGATGGCCGCTTCGTGCTCTACAACGGCGCGGTCGACATCGGGCAGGGCACCTACACCGTGATGCCGCAGATCGCCGCTGACGCCCTCGGCGTGCCGGTCTCGGTGCTCGAGCAGGTCCGCTCGGACACCGGGCTGACCGAGGATGCGGGCAAGAGCTCGGCATCGCGCCAGACCTTCGTGTCCGGCAACGCCGCACGCGCCGCCGGACTGGACCTGCGCGCGCGTCTGCTCGCCCTCGCCGGGGTGGGCGCCGCGCACCTCGCCGATGCCGTGCTGAGCACCGAGCCGGGCGTGCTGCGCGTGGAGGCCGGCGGGCAGGTCCGACACGTGGCGCTCGCCGGGCTCGCGGCCGACGCCGGCGGCAACGTGGCCCTCGGCCGAGGCCGCTTCGATCCGCCGACGGTGCCGCTCGACGGGGACGGCCAGGGTGTGCCCTACGCCACCTACGGCTTCGCCGCGCAGTTCGCCGAGGTGGCGGTCGACATCGAGCTCGGGACC
>CAIUGQ010000188.1 GCA_903898725.1 uncultured Burkholderiales bacterium
CGGACCGGCGCGCCGCAGGTCCTGCAGCCGCCCCCCGGCCACCAGCCCGAGCTCGAGCAGGAACAGTGCGAGCACGCCCGTGAAGAGCCCGACGAACACCGGATCGATCGGTGCGAGCGCGGCCGGACCCGCGATCCAGCCGATCGCGATGCCGCCCAGCAGCAGCACCACCGCCTTGCCGAAGAGCACCTCGTGCAGCAGCGTGCCCCAGCTCGCCGCACCCGCCGGCGCCCGACCCGCCTCGCGCGCCATGCCGCGCCGCGCCAGCAGCACGCCGACCACGATGCCCGGCGCCTCCATCAGCGCGACCAGCATCGCGAGGAAGGCCTCGGGTTCGATGCCCGCCCGCGTCAGCGCGCTCTGGGCGACTGCGAACGTGACGACGCTCACCGACCCGTAGTGCGCCGCGATGGAGGCGGCGTCGGCCGCGCCGAGCCGAACGCCTGCGCGCAGCACCGGATAGAGCACCAGGGGCACGGCCGCCGACAGGGCGACCGCGGCAAGCGCCACCGGCCACAGCTCGGCCAGCGGCTGGACCGCGATCTGCGCGCCCCCCTTCAGACCGATCGCGATCAGCAGGTAGATCGACAGCGTCTCGTAGAGCGCCTCCGGCAGGCGCAGCTCCGAGCGCGCGAGCCGGGCGAGCACGCCGAGGGCGAAGAAGAGGATGACGGGGTCTAGGCTCACGGGCGCGATGCTCTAGCCGGCCATCGCCGGAGTCACGGCCCTCACTTTTCGTCGATCCAGGCCTGCTGGATCGCTTCCAGGATCTTCTCGCCGCTGCGCTTGGCGTCGTCGTCGAAGCCGGGGAGCGCGAGCACCCAGGCGTGCAGTTCGGTGAATCGAATGCGCGTCGGGTCGACGTCGGGATGCGCCTCGTCGAGCGCGATCGCGATCTCGAGGGAGTCGGTCCACTTCATGGCGGCGGCCTCGGAGAAGGGAATCGGATCGCCCGCGTCACTCGCGGGCGTGGTTGATCGTGTACTTCGGCAGTTCGATCGTGAGGTCGGTCTCGACCGGGTCGACCTGACACGCCAGCCGCGAAGTGGCCGTCAGGCCCCAGGCCTTGTCGAGCATGTCGTCCTCTTCATCGCTCGAGGCGGGCAGACGGCCGAAGCCGTCCTTCACCACCACGTGGCAGGTCGTGCAGGCCGCGACCATGCCGCAGGCGTGCTCGATGTCGATGCCGTGGTCGAGCAGCTGCTGGCACAGGCTCTTGCCGGGGACCGCGTCGAAGCGCGCGCCCTGCGGTGCGAGGCTCTCGTGGGGGAGTACGGTGATGGTGGGCATGGGTCAGCCGATCTCGTCGAGACGACGGCCCGACAGGGCCTGGCGCACCGCCCGGTCCATCCGGAGGGCCGCGAACGACTCGGTGCTGCGCGCGAGCTCGGCGATGTGGGTCTCGATGGCTCGCGCATCGTCGGTCTGCGACACCGAGCGCAGCTCGCGCATCGCCGTCGCGATCGCCTCGCGCTCGGCCGGCTCGAGCAGGTCGCCGTCGGCCTCGAGCGCGACCTGCGTCGCCTGCAGCAGCCGGTCCGCATCGACCTGCTGCTCGCGAAGCGCGCGCGCCTTCATGTCGACCTCGGCGGTGCCGAACGATTCCTGGAGCATCCGTGCGATCTCGTCGTCGGACAGGCCGTACGACGGCTTGACCGCGATCGATGCCTCGACCCCCTGCGACTGCTCGCGGGCGGTCACCGACAGCAGGCCGTCCGCGTCGACCTGGAAGGTCACCCG
>CAIUGQ010000189.1 GCA_903898725.1 uncultured Burkholderiales bacterium
ACCCGCGCGGCGAGCGCGGCATCGTCGGCCGCGGGCACCGCCCCGACGCCGGCCGCCCCGAGCACGCGCGCGCGCTCGTCCGCGGCGGGCGGCGACGGCAGGAACGGCGGGGAGGGGTCGGTTATCATCGCGGCCATCGCCGGATCTTAGAGCACGCATCCATGACCGCCTCGCTGTCGCCCACCGTCAAGGCCGAGGTCCTCGCCGAGGCGCTCCCGTACATCCGCCGCTTCCACGGCCGCACCATCGTCGTGAAGTACGGTGGCAACGCGATGACCGACGACCGTCTGAAGCGCAGCTTCGCGCACGACGTCGTGCTGCTCAAGCTCGTCGGCCTGAACCCGGTGGTGGTGCACGGCGGCGGCCCGCAGATCGAGCAGCTCCTCGCGAAGGTCGGCAAGAAGGGCGAGTTCGTCCAGGGCATGCGCGTGACCGACGAGGAGACGATGGACATCGTCGAGATGGTCCTCGCCGGGCAGGTGAACAAGGAAATCGTCGAGCTGATCAACCAGGCGGGCGGCAAGGCCGTCGGCCTGACCGGGCAGGACGCCGGCCTGGTGCGCGCGCGCAAGATGCTGATCGAGAGCAAGGACAGCCCCGGCGTGCGCATCGACATCGGGCAGGTCGGCGAGATCGAGTCGATCGATCCGTCGATCATCACCACGCTGGCGACCAACGGCTTCATCCCGGTCATCGCCCCGATCGGCTCCGGCAAGAACGGCGAGACCTACAACATCAACGCCGACCTGGTCGCGGGCAAGATCGCCGAGGTGCTCAAGGCCGAGAAGCTCGTGCTGATGACGAACACCGTCGGCGTGCTCGACCAGAACGGCAACCTGCTGACCGGCCTGACCGCCAAGAAGATCGACGAGCTGTTCGCCGACGGCACCATCTCCGGCGGCATGCTGCCGAAGATCTCGTCGGCGCTCGATGCCGCCCGCGGCGGCGTGCATTCGGTGCACATCATCGACGGCCGCGTCGACCATGCGCTGCTGCTCGAGATCATGACCGACCAGGGCGTCGGCACGATGATCCGCAGCCGGTGAGCCTCGCGCTCGTGCGGGCGGCGCGCCGCCCGCCCGGCGCCGAGCGCCCGCAGGCCGGTTCGCCCCGCGGCCGGCCGGTCTGGCTGCTCGACCTCGACAACACGCTGCACGACGCGCTGCCGGCGATCATGCCGCGCATCAACCGCGCGATGACCGAACACGTGATGCGCACCGTCGGCCTCGACGAGGCCGAGGCGAGCGCGCTGCGCACGCACTACTGGCGCCGCTACGGCGCGACGCTGCTCGGCATGGTCCGCCACCACGGGGTCGACCCGCATGCGTTCCTGCGCGAGACCCATCCGTTCCCCGACCTGCACCGGCTGGTGCGGCGCGACGTCCGGCTCGCCCACCTGCTGCGCCGGCTGCCCGGCCGCAAGATCGTCGTCACCAACGCGCCCGCCGCCTACGCCGGCGGCGTGATCGCCGCGCTCGGCATCGGCCCGCTGCTCGACGGGATGATCGCGATCGAGCAGATGCACAGCGCGGGCCGGCTCCAGCCCAAGCCCTCGCGGCCAATGCTGCGCAAGCTGCTGGCCCGGCTGCGGCTGCCGGCCGCGCGCTGCGTGCTGGTCGAGGACACGGTGGAGAACCTGCGCGCCGCGCGCCACTGCGGGGTGCGGACGGTCTGGGTCAGCGGCATCGCCTGGGGCGCGCGCCCCGCCTGGCAGCGTCCGCGGCGCGGGCAGCGTGGCATAGACGTGCAGGTCAGAACGGTTGTACAGTTAGCGCGTACTCCGCTCGCAGGCCGCACCCATGCACATTGAAGCCGATACGCCCGAGCCAAACAACGATCCCGACCCCTCTGTCGACGCGCCGACCCCTCGGGGCCGGGTCCGCCCCAAGCCGGGCGAGCGCCGCCTGCAGATCCTGCAGACGCTGGCCACGATGCTGCAGGAGCCCGGCGGCGACCGGGTGACCACCGCCGCGCTGGCGGGCCGGCTCGAGGTGTCCGAGGCGGCGCTCTACCGCCACTTCGCGAGCAAGGCGCAGATGTTCGAGGGCCTGATCGGCTTCATCGAGCAGAGCGTCTTCGGGCTGATCAACCAGATCGTCGCGCAGGAGCCGGACCCCCTCAAGCAGCTGCGCTCGATCGTGCAGATGCTGCTCGGGTTCGCCGAACGCAACCCGGGCATGACGCGGGTGCTGATCGGGGACGCGCTGGTGACCGAGGACGTCCGGCTGCAGAGCCGCATCAACCAGCTGCACGACCGCATCGAGGCATCGATCAAGCAGTGCTTCCGCAATGCGATCGAGCAGGGTCGGCTGCCGCCCGAGAACGATCCGGGTGCCCGCGCGAACCTGCTGCTGTCCTTCGTGCTCGGCCGCTGGCTGCGCTTCGCCAAGACCGGCTTCAAGCGCCCCCCGGCCGAGGGCCTGGACCGGCAGATGGTGCTGCTCATCACCTGAGCGGCGGCCCGCGGCCCGAGCCGGCGGCCGCGCACGGATCCACCGATTCGTGCACCGCGAACGCGCCTGCGACGCCGGCGCGTATCGTCCACTGCAACCGCTCTCCCGTCTCGCGCGGTTTCCGGCATGGACGCCGCAGCGCGGCCGATCGGCCGCTTGCGGGGTCACCCATCCGGGTGCCATTCTCGTGCGACACGACCGGCGCAGATCCGGTCGGCAGGAGGCGACACGGACCGGCCTCGCCCCGCGTGCGGGCGAGCGCTGCACCGCGCCTCCCGCGCACATCGGGAGACGAGTCACGTGGACGTGCCGCACTACGATTGGATCGCTCACCACGCGATGGTGACGCCGGGCGCCCCGGCGCAGGAGGACCTGCACTCCAAGCGACGCTTCACCTACCTCGAGATGCACCGGCGCATCGACGCCTGGGCCGCCTGGCTGCAGCAGGAAGCGGGCGTGCGGCCCGGTGACCGCGTCGCCACGCTCTGCCACAACTCCACCGACGCGAACGAGATGATGTTCGCGGCGCAGCGGGCCGGAGCGATCCACCTGCCGCTCAACTGGCGCCTCGCCGTCCCCGAGCTCGAGTTCATCCTGAACGACGCGACGCCGACGGTGCTCGTCTACAGCGAGGAGTTCGCGCCGCAGGTCGCCGAGCTGCGCGGGCGCTGCGTGCTGCCGCACGTGGTCTCCAAGCGCGACGGCGAGGACAGCGGCTACGAGCGCGCGATCGCCGCGGGCCTGACGCTCGCCGCGCCGCCGCGGCCGGGCCTCGACGACGTCTGGGTGCTGATGTACACCTCGGGCACGACCGGTCGGCCCAAGGGCGCGCAGATCACCTACCGCGCGCAGCTCTTCAACGCGATCCACGCGACGATGACGACCGAGCTCACCCGCCGGTCGCGCGGCCTGACCTACCTGCCGCAGTTCCACGTCGGCGGCATCTGCCTCTATGCGATGCCGTGCTTCCACATCGGCGCGAGCGTGGCCGTGATGCGCCAGTTCGATCCGCAGTGGTGCCTCGACCTGATCGGCACGCCCGCGAGCGGCATCACGCACCTCTTCGGCGTGCCGACCAACTTCCTCTTCATGAGCCAGCTGCCGAGCTTCGCCGAGGCGCGCTTCGAGCACCTGGTGAGCGTGGGCATCGGCGGGGCGGCCTCGGCGCTGTCGCTGCTCAAGCTGTACGCCGACAAGGGCGTGCTGTTCCAGCAGGGCTGGGGCATGACCGAGACCTGCACGATCGGCACGCTGCTGAGCAAGGAGCGCGCGCTCGACAAGATCGGCTCGTCCGGCCAGCAGGTGCTGCACGCGGACCTGAAGATCGTCGACCCCTCGGGTGTCGAGGTGCCGACCGGGCAGGTGGGCGAACTGCTGATCAAGGGCCCGACCGTGACGCCGGGCTACTGGAACCGACCCGAGGCCAACGCCACCTCGCTCGCCGACGGCTGGCTGCGCACCGGTGACGCGGCCTATGTCGACGACGAGGGCTTCTACTACATCGTCGACCGCTGGAAGGACATGTTCATCTCGGGCGGCGAGAACGTCTATCCGGCCGAGGTCGAGGACGCGATCTTCCGCATGCCGGGCATCGCCGAGGTGGCGGTGATCGGCGTGGCCGACGAGAAGTGGGGCGAGGTGGGCCGTGCCTTCGTCGTGCTCAAGGCGGGCTCGGGCATCGATGCCGACGACATCCTCGAGCACTGCGCGCGCCACCTCGCGCGCTTCAAGATCCCCAAGTCCATCCGCTTCCTTCCCGAGCTGCCGCACAACGCGACCGGCAAGGTGACCAAGCACGCGCTGCCGCGCGAGTGAGCGGCAGGCCGTCCTGATTCACGCGTCCGCAGCGGCGCATCCATCGAAGGAGCAGGCAGCATGAAGCCCGGCAAATATTCCTTCATCCAGCAGGAGCAGGTGATCTGGGGCCGCCCGGCGGCCGATGCGATCGCCGACGTCGCCGACGAGCTCGGCGCGAAGCGCCTGTTCATCGTCGCGAGCAAGACCCTCAACCGGAAGACCGACGTGGTGACCGCCATCCGCGGGCGGCTCGGCGCCCGTGCGGTCGGCCTCTTCGACGAGACCGAGGAGCATTCGCCGCAGGGCTCGGTGCTGCGCACCGCGGCCGCCATCGCCGCCGCCGAGCCGGACCTGATCGTCACCATCGGCGGCGGCTCGCCGATCGACACGGTGAAGGTCGCGCAGATCGTGCTGGCCGAAGGCATCGAGACCGAGGAGCAGCTCTCCGCCTACCGCGTGACGACCAACGCCGACGGCAGCTGGAACATCGCGAAGTCCAAGCCCTCGCCGATCCGCCAGATCGTCGTGCCGACCACGCTGTCGGCGGCCGAGTTCAGCAACATCGGCGGCTCGACCGACCGCAAGCGCCAGGTCAAGGACCTCTACGTCGGCAAGACGATCTGCGCGCAGGCGGTGATCCTCGACCCCGCGGTGACGGTGCACACCCCCGAGTGGCTGTGGCTGTCGACCGGCATCCGTGCGGTCGACCATGCGGTCGAGTCGATCTGCTCGCGCACGCCGAACCCCTTCGTCGACGCCGGCAGCCTCGAGGGGCTGAAGATGCTGTCGGCCTCGCTGCGCGCCAACAGGCAGTCGCCGGGCGACCTCGACATGCGACTGCAGAGCCAGCTCGGCGTGTGGCTCGCCTCGATCGGCATCGGCCGGGTGGAGTGGGGCGCGAGCCACGGCATCGGGCACCAGCTCGGCGGCGTGGCCGGTGTCGCGCACGGCCACACCTCGTGCGTGATGCTGCCCAACGTGATGCGCTGGAACCGCGAGCACGTGGCCGAGCCGCTGTCGCGGATCGCGACCGCGTTCGGTGCGCCCGGCGGCGATGCGCCCGACCTCGTGCAGGCGCTGATCCGGGACCTCGGCATGCCCACCACGCTCGGCGAGGTGAAGGTCGGCCGCGAGCACTTCGACCGGATCGCGTCGGCGGCGATGCAGAGTCCGATGGTCAAGGCGAACCCGCGGCCGATCACCGATCCGGCGCAGGTCCGCGAGATTCTCGAGTTGGCCTTGTAAGACCCCGGCACGCCCGGACCGATTCCAACGACAGCAAGGAGGAGACACGATGAAACACGGCAAGCTTTCCCTGGTGGCGGCGTCGATCGCCCTGGCCCTGGCCGCGACCGCGCCCACGGCCGGCGCACAGGGCACCGGCACGATCAAGATCGGCAACACCGGCGCCCTGACCGGCCCGTACAACGAGTTCGGTGAAGGTGTCCGCCGCGGCATCCTGATCGCGCTCGATCGCGTCAACGCCAAGGGCGGGATCCTCGGTCGCCAGGCCGAGCTCGCGATCTCGCTCGACGACCAGCTGGTGCCCGACCGCGCGGTGCAGAACATGCGCCGCATCCTGGACTCGCCCGAGATCGACGTGGTCATCGGACCGGGCGGCAGCGGCCCGACGCTCGCGGTGATCGACATGGCGACCGTCGACGGTCGCGCCTACTGCAACCCGCAGGGCCAGACGCCGACCATCGTCTATCCGGACGGCACCGACAAGCCGGCGCGCAAGAACGTCATCTCCACCGCGATCCAGAACGACGTCGAGGCCAAGGCGCTCGGCGCCTACGTCGCGGCGCGCTACAAGAAGATCGGCGTGATGCACGAGAGCACCGGCTACGGCGTGTCGGGCTCGCAGCTGCTCGGCGTCGAGATCGAGCGCATCAACAAGGCCAAGCCGGTCGCGGTCGAGTCGTACAACCAGCGTTCGCAGGACATGACCGCGCAGATCAGCCGCGTGCAGCGCGCGGGCGCCGACGTGCTGGTCGTCGTGGGTCTGGGCGCCGACATGGCGGTGATCCGTCGCAACATGCTGCGCGCCGGCTTCGACGTGCCGCTGATCACCAGCGGCGGCGGCATCTCGCTGCCGTACAAGGAAGGCGCGGGCGAGCTGGCCGTGGGCACGCGGGCCCCGATGATCTCGACCTACCAGCCGGGCAAGACGCCGAACGGTGTCGCGAAGGAACTGGCCGACGCCTACCAGGCGAAGTTCGGCAAGGACCGCTGGTGGGGTGACGACCCGGCCACGCCGCAGGTCTTCTTCGCGCTGACGGTGGGTGCGGGCTTCGACTGCGCGACGATGCTGCTCGAGGCGGTCAGGCTGGCCGGCGGCACCGACCGTGCGAAGGTCACCGAGGCGCTGAACAAGATCAGCAACTTCCCGGTGTCCAACGGCGCGGCCACGTTCACGCCGGCCCGCCGCCTGCTGATCCAGCCCGAGAACCTCGGCATGTACGAGTACGTGAAGGGCGACAAGAACGACGCGGTGCTCAAGGGCGCCACGCAGTAAGCGCACGGGGCGCCCTCCGGCGCCTGCACGACGCGCCGCGCGGTGGCGGTGGGCATCCGCCCGCCCCGCCCGCGCGGCGACACCTCCAGACAGGGGAGACGAATGGGCTTCGCGGCCAGCTTGATCCTGGGCGGCATCAGCGTCGGTTCGGTCTACGCGCTGATCGCGCTCGGGCTGAACCTCACGTTCCTGACGACCCGAACGCTCAACTTCGGCCAGGGCTCGCTGATGATGCTCGCGGCCGTCTCGGCCGTGCTGCTCGCGGGCATCGGCGCGAACCTGTACGTGGGGCTGCTCGGCGGCATCCTGCTGGTGGGCGTCGTGGCGGCGCTGACCGAGTCGATCGCGATCCGTCCGATCGCCAAGGTCGGCGGCAGCATGGGCTGGGTCGTCACCACGCTCGGCGTCGGCATCTTCCTGCAGGGCTTCGTCGCGAAGTTCTTCGGCTCGCAGGCGCTCGCCTTCCCCTCCTTCCTGTTCTCGGCGCGCGACTTCGTGTCGATCGGCGGCGTGCGCCTGTCGGCCCAGTACCTCGCGATCTTCGTGATCGCCCTGGCCCTGGTGATCGCCTTCGAGCTGTTCCTCAAGCGCACCGCCTGGGGCCGTGCGCTGCAGGCCGTTGCCCTCGACCCCGACCTCGCGTCGGTGATGGGCATCCCGGTGCGCCGGGTGGTGATGCTGTCCTTCGTCGGCAGCGGCATGCTCGCCGGCGTGGCCGGCGTGCTGGTCGCTCAGATCACCGGGACGGTGGACGCGGCCTTCGGCTTCAACCTGCTGATCCTGGGCTTCGTCGCCGCGGTGCTCGGCGGCATCGGCAACACCTGGGGCGCGCTGTTCGGCGGCATCTTCCTCGGTGTCATCGAGAAGCTGGTGGGCGGCTACGTGTCGACCGCGGCCGAGCAGGGGATCGCGTTCGCGCTGCTGATGGTGGCGCTGGCGGTCCGGCCGCACGGGCTGCTCGGCGAGAAGGAGGTGGTCAAGGTATGAACGCCGTCCGCCGCTGGGTCTCGCTCGTGCTGGGCCATCCGGCCCTGTCGATCGCTGTGCTGCTCGCGCTGTGGTTCGTGCCGGCCTCGGCCGACCGCGCCACGGTGCAGCTGCTCTCGTTCGTGATGATCAACATCCTGCTCGCGCAGAGCATCAACCTGCTGACCGGCATCGCCGGCCAGATCTCGCTCGGCCACGCCGGCTTCTTCGCGATCGGCGCCTACGGCTCGGCGGTGCTGACCAAGTCCGCCGGGCTGCCGGTGATCCTCGCGGTGCCGTGCGCGGTGGCGCTCGCCGCGCTGGCCGGCTGGCTGCTCGCGATCCCGGCCGGCCGCGTCAAGGAGTTCTACCTCGCGATGATGACCGCGGGCTTCGGCCTGCTGACCTACGAGGTCATCAAGGAGTGGGCCGACGTCACCGGCGGCGTGATGGGCCTGAGCGCGGTGCCCTCGCCGACGCTGAAGAACCTCGTGGTCCTGGGCTGGCGGCTCGATGCGCTCGAGTACTTCCGCGTGCTGCTGGTGGCCACCGCAGTGGTGCTCTGGCTGCTGCGAAACTTCGTGCAGTCGATGCACGGTCGTGCGTTCTTCGCGATCCAGGCCAGCGAGATCGCGGCCGGCAGCATCGGCATCCAGCCCGGGGTCATCAAGCGCCGCGCGTACGCGATCAGCACCGCCATCGCCGGCCTCGCGGGCGCCTTCTACGCCCACCTCGTCGGCTACCTCGGCCCGGACAGCTTCACCATCCAGCGCTCGGTCGAGGTGCTGGTGATGGCCATCGTCGGCGGCATCGGCACCATCGTCGGGCCGGTCCTCGGCGCGATGCTGTTCTCCTGGCTGCCCGAGAAGCTGCAGGCCTTCGCGGCCTGGCAGTTCATGGTCTACGGCCTGATCCTGATGGGGGTGTTCCTGCTGTTCCGCAAGGGCTTCGCCGGCGCCATCGCCGAGCCCGCGCGCTTCGTGCCGGCGCGGGCGCTGCGCGAGGTGCTGGCGGCGGGCGGGGCGGGGACGGTGGTCGGAGCGACGACGGGCGCGGCGGCGATCGCCGGGACCGCCTCGGCGGGCTCGATGCCCGGCGCCGGCGCACCCGCGGCCGATCCCGACACTGCCCCGATCGTCGAGGTCCGCGAGCTCACCAAGCGCTTCGCCGGCCTCGTCGCCCTCGACGGCGTGTCGCTCTCGCTGCGCCCCGGTCGCATCACCGCGCTGATCGGCCCCAACGGCTCGGGCAAGAGCACGCTGGTGAACGTGGTCAGCGGCATCTACACGCCGAGCGCCGGGCAGGTGACGCTGCGCGGGCGCGACATCGGCGGACGCTCCAACCCCGAGGTGGCCGCTGCCGGCCTCGTGCGGACCTTCCAGGACCCGCGGCTGGTGCCGAGCTTCACCGTCCGCGAGAACGTGATGCTCGGGGCGCACCTGAAGCATCGCGGCTCGATGCTCTCGGCCGCGCTGCGCACGCCCGCGATGATGCGCGAGGAGCGCGAGACGATCGCGCGGGCCGGCGAGATCATGGCGATCGCCGGGCTCACCGCCGTCGCCGACCAGCTGCTCGAGTCGCTGCCCTACGGCTACCGGCGCCTCGCCGAGGTCGCCCGTGCGCTGATGGCCGACCCCGAGGTGCTGATGCTCGACGAGCCGGCCGCAGGCCTGTCCGAGGGCGAGCTCGGGCGGCTGGCCGAAGTGATCCGCTGGGTCCGCGGCCGCCACAAGGCGGTGCTGCTGATCGAGCACCACATGGACTTCGTCGCCGACCTGGTCGACGACGTCGTCGTGCTCGACAGCGGCCGCGTCATCTACCGTGGCGACATGCAGGGCATGCGCCGCGACACCGCCGTGATCGAGGCCTACCTGGGCGTCCAGACCCCGAGGAACGCCGATGCTTGAGCTCAACGAAGTCGATGTCGCCTACGGCAACATCCAGGCGCTGCACGGGGTCACGCTGACCGCGCGTCCCGGGCAGATCACCGCGGTGCTCGGCGCCAACGGCGCGGGCAAGTCCTCGCTGCTCAAGGCGGTCTCGGGCCTCGCGCCCCTGACCGCCGGCACGATCCGCATCGACGGCACCGACATCGGCCGGCTACCCGCGCACAAGCGCGCGAAGCTCGGCGTATCGCTCGCGATGGAGGGGCGGCGGCTGTTCCGCACGATGACCGTCGAGGAGAACCTGTCGATCGCCTGGAGCTTCGGGCCCCGGCGCACGCCGTTCCCGCAGGCGCTCGAGCGCGTGTACGCGGCGTTCCCCATCCTCAAGGACCGGCGCTCGGGCACCTCCGGCATGCTCTCGGGCGGCCAGCAGCAGATGCTGATCCTCTCGTCCGTGACGATCCGCGAGCCGGCGTTCATGCTGCTCGACGAGCCCTCGCTCGGTCTCGCGCCGATCATCGTCCAGCAGATCTTCGACTTCATCACCGCCTACTCGCGCGAGCGCCAGACCACGGTGGTGCTGGCCGAGCAGATGGCCGCGATGGCGCTGCAGGTCGCGCACCAGGGCTACGTGCTGCGCCACGGCCGCGTGATCATGGGCGGCAGCAGTCAGGAGCTGGCGGATGCGGACATCGTCGCGCAACTGTCGGCGGCCTACCTGTGAGCGGGGCCGACATGAAGCACGGCAAGGCGGCCGTCGCGGCCGGCCCGGCGCCCGCCGCCGGCGCGGCCGCGACCGTGCGCCGCGACGACGTGCTCTTCGACGGCGATGACGTGAAGCTGCACGGCTGGCTCTACAGGCCAGCCGGCGACGCCGCCACGCCTCGCCCCGCGATCGTGCTCGCCCACGGCTTCTCCGCGGTCATGGAGATGGGCCTCGACCACTACGCCCGCGCGTTCGCCGAGGCCGGCTTCGTGTGCCTGGCCTACGACCACCGCGGCTACGGCCGCAGCGGCGGCTGGCCGCGGCTCGAGACCAACCCGTGGCTGCAGGTCGAGGACACGCGCGCGGCGATCTCGTTCGTGCGCACGCTGCCCGGGGTCGACGCCGCGCGCATCGGCCTGTGGGGCACCAGCTACTCCGGCGGCCACGCGCTGACCGTCGCCGCGCTCGACCGGCGCGTGGCCTGCGTGGTGTCGCAGGTGCCGCTGGTGTCCGGCTCCCGCACCTTCGACAGCTGGGTGCCCGCCGACCGCCGCGAGCGCTTCATGAAGCGCCTGGCCGACGACCGCGACGCCCGGGCCCGCGGCGTGCCGCCGGGCCTCACGCCCGCGGGCGTGCCGGGCTCCGAGACCGAGGAATGGGCGCGCGCGGTCGATCCGGCCGGGACGGTCTACCCGAACGCCGTCACGCTGCGCAGCCTGGAGCTGATGCGCGCCTACGAGCCGATCGCGTTCGTCGCGCGGATCGCGCCGACGCCGCTGCTGATGATCGTCGCCGACCGCGACACGCAGACGCCGGTGGCCTGGCAGCTCGAGGCCTTCGAGCTCGCTGCCGAGCCGAAGCGGCTGGTCACGCTGCCGGGGCGGCACTACGACCCGTACCTGGGTCAGCTCGCGGCGTCGACGGCGGCGGCGCGGGAGTGGTTCGTCGCGCATCTGGGGCCCTGAGGGGCGCCGCGGCGCTCGGTACCGACCCTCCGGCGTTCCCGCAGGAACGTCGCCGAGGGGCCAGGAGCCGACGATCGATGGCGACCGGATGAAACCGGGCGGGATCGGCGTCGGTTGACACCGAGGCTCATAGACCAGCCGCTGGACTGCGCTATGTATCGTCTATGAGTCACTTCCAATGTGGACGGTGTTCATAGACGAGTCATTGCCCAGTACAATGAGCGGTCTATGAGGCGCCTCGGATGCCCAAGAAACTGACCTCCGTCGAGACCGTACCGACCCTCCTGCAGGAACGCCTGACCCTGTGGGGCCGGTGCATCCGCGCCCAGCGGCTGTCTCGACGCATCACCTCGCCCGAGCTGGCGAAGCGCATGAACATCTCGCGCGCCACGCTGCAGCGCCTCGAGCGCGGGGATCCGGGCGCATCGGCCACCCACTACCTGCGCGCCTTCTTCGTGCTGGGGATCCTGGACGACATCGCCCCGTCGCCGTCCGCGACACTCTGGGCCGAGCCGGCGGCGCGTCGCGTCGTGCACCCGCGCGGCACTGCGGACGACGATGACTTCTGAGCGGTTCTACGTCTACCTGCAGCGTCCCGATTCGGGCGAGTGGGTCACCGTCGGGCGGTACCAGGCCACCACCGGCGCCGACGGCTCGACCTCGGGCGAGTTCCGCTATGCGCCGAGCTACGCCGATGCGGGTCACACCTGGTCCATCGACCCGGTCGGCCTGCCCTTCCATCCGGACAGGCGCTGGGACGCGCCCCGATACCGCGGGCTCCATGACGTGCTGCGGGATGCCGGCCCGGATTCATGGGGGCAGGCCGTGCTGCAGCGGGAACACGCGCTGCCCGCCGGCACGCCGCCCGTGCGGTACCTCGTGCTCGCCGGCAACGACGAGCGCTGGGGAGCCCTGGCGGTCGGGTCCTCGAAGACGCCTGCGGTGGCCGCGCTGGGCACGCCGAGGCTGGCCCGACTGGACGCGCTGTCGAGAGAGCTGCGTGCGATGGCCGAAGGACGGCCCGCCCTCGTCGGCACGCTGCGCCGGCGGCTCGTCCATGCGTCGAGCCTGGGCGGCGCCCGGCCCAAGGCCACCGTGCGCGACGACGAAGGACGGGCGTGGCTGGTGAAGCCCCGACTCGCCTCCGACACCTCGGACGTGCCACGGCTCGAACACGCGACCCGCGTCTGGGGGACGGCCTGCGGACTGGACTTCGCGCAGACGGTGCTCCACTCGGGCGACGAGTTCAGCGCGGTCCGCGTGCTGCGCTTCGACCGGGACCGCGGGCGGCGCCTGATGTGCGCGAGTGCCGCGACCCTGCTCCAGACCGAGTACCCCGGAGGGGCGAGCGGTGAGACGTCACGCTGGAGCTATCCGCGTCTGGCCGAAGAGCTGCAGCGCATCGGGGCACCCTTGGAGGACCGGGTGGAGCTCTTCGGGCGGATGGTCTTCAACGCTGTCTGCGGCAACGACGACGACCACGTCCGCAACCATGCGGTGGTCTACCGGCCGCAGGAGGGGCGATGGCGACTCGCGCCGGCCTTCGATGTGGTGCCTGACACGGCGGAGACGCCCACGCGACTGGCGATGCAGCCGAGCGCGGGCCGCTTCGACGTCAGCCGGGCGTCCGTTCTCGCCGACGCGCTTCGGTTCGGGTTCGAGAGTCGACGGGAGGCGGAACGCCACCTCGATGCACTGCTGGCTCGGATCGATGCGGCATCCGATGCGATGAGCGGGCTGCTCGACGCCGCATGGAGGCTCGAACTGCGCGGACGGATGCTTGCGATGCTCCAGACGCTCCGCATGGGCACGGTCGACGCCCCACCAGAAACTCGCCTTCGGTAAGTCGTTCGAGAACGCCAAGCGCCCGCGCGCGGGTCAGGTGACCGGGTTCCGGCGGACTTCGCTGAAGCGCGGCGTCGGCTGCAGGCCGGCCGGCGTGCCGCTCGCGAGTTCCGCGTCGATGGCCCGAACGATCTCGAGCAGCCGGGACGCCGCCGGCGACAGTGTTCGGTCGCTCCGGCGAACCACGGTCGGGTGGAAGCGCAGTGCAGGCTGGTCGAAATCCAGTGTGCCCAGGTGACCGGCGACCAGATCCGCCTCCAGCATCGTGAAGGTCGCAGGGAACAGGGCATCGCTGCTGCGCGCGATGCGACGCGCGGCGTCGAACGAGTTGACCTCGATGGAGGGCGCGAACACGCCCCGTTCCGGGTCCACCGTGCCCGCGCCGGTGCCGCCTGACACGGCACCCACGGCCTGGCCCATCAGCAGCGACGTGACGAACGGATACGACAGCACCTGCGCCAGCGTGGGACGTCCGATGGCCAGCGGGTGTCCTGGCCGGCATGCCAGGTACAGCCGCCGGGACCACAGGTGTTCAAGCGTCAGGTCATCGTGCGCCGGCAGGCACTCGCGCCCGCCCAGTCCGATCTCGAAGCGACCTTCGCGAACGGCGTCCGAGACCTCGTCGGGGTCGATCAGGTGGACGCGCATGCGCAGGCGGGGACGCTCGCGGTTCAGGCGGGCCACCGCTTCGGCGATCGGGTCTTCCGACGCATAGGGCCCGGCGACGATCTCGAGCAGGCCGCTGTCCATGCCGGCCACGGCCATCAGCTCGGCACGCAGCGCCTGTGCCTCGCCGAGCACGCGGGCGCCGCGCTCGATGAGGACCTGGCCGAAGACCGTGAGCGTGGCGCCCGCACGTCCGCGATCGAACAGCCGAAGGCCCAGCTCCGCTTCCAGCGCCGCGATGTTGCGTGACAGCGTGGGCTGGCTGATGCCGAGTGCCTCGGCCGCCTTGGCGAAGTTGCCCGTTTCGGCCAGAACAGTGGCCTGCTCGATCGAACGCAGCGTCATGTTCATGCGAGCAGCGTATCAAAGAGTGCGTATCGATGTATTGGACACGATCGAGCACGGCAGACACACTCGTCACACTGGGTGAACCAAGGGTGTCCAGGGGGGGCGGACCGCGCCGTCTGTCTCCGCAGCTGCTTCGATGACCGGGATGCGCCGGCAGCGGCGACGCCGTTCACCTCGAACCCGGCGCGCGGTCGACCTCACGTGAAGGAGTGCAGCCGATGCACGCCGTGTCTCCCGCTCCGATCGACTTCGCCCGGTCCGCCCTGCTGGCGCTGTGTCTCGCCTGCGCTGCCATGAGCGCGGCGGTGGCCGGCGAAGGCGGCACCTCGCACATCCTGCCCGGTGCGAACGCAACGCTCGTCGATCTGCCGCCCACCACCCCCGGCTTCTTCGTCAAGCCGATGCTGCTCGACTATCGCGGCGACGCGTCGAAGCGGGTGCCCACGGCGGCCGGCGTCGTGGCGAACATGAATGTCGACGCGACCACCGTCGTGCTCGGCGGCGGCTATGCCTTCGAGCAGACGGTGCTCGGCGGCGCGCGCCTCGCGATGGCCGCGTTCCTGCCCTACAGCTCGCTGGACATCTCAGCGAATTCGGAGGCGCGGGGCGGCGTCCGGGTCCACAGCAAGGTCTCCGGCATCGGCGACATGACGCTGGTGCCGGTGATGCTCGGCTGGAAGTCGGCCGACTGGCAGTACGACTTCCTGATGCCGGTGTACGTGCCGACCGGGAGCTACGAGGTCGGCCGCCTGGGCAACCCCGGCCTGAACTATTGGACCGTCGACCCCATCGTCGGCGCTGCGTACAGCAATGCCAGATCGGGGCTCAACGCAGCCGCCCACATCGGCTACGCGATGAACACCCGGAACGCCGACACCGACTACCGGAGTGGCGATGTCCTGCACGTCGACGCGTCGGTGCAGCAGATCCTGCCGCTCGGCTCCGGGTTCGCCAACGTCGGCGTCGAGGCGTGGCACTTCCAGCAGGTCATCTGCGACAGCGGCTCGGGCGCGAAGCTCGGTTGCTTCAAGGGCCGCACCACCGGCATCGGTCCGGTGCTGGGCTACATCCATCCGATCGGTCAGCAGAAGCTGATCTTCGAGTTCAAGTGGCTGCCCGAACTGAAGACCGACAACCGGCTGAAGGGCGACTACCTCTGGCTGAAGATGGTCTACAAGTTCTAGCGCGGCGTCGAGGCGCGACGGCCCCGATCCCCCGCCGGATCCATGCAAGAGAAACGAAGGACCGACATGACCTCACATGACCGCTCGTGCGCCCGGCGCTCGCGACTGCTGCCCTGCCTGAGCCTCATGCTCGCCGCACTGTGGGCCGTCGCGGTCGGCGCGCAGGAGATCCTGCCCTTCCCGCCCACGCCGTCCGGCTCGACGGCCGGGCTGACGATGGAGAGCTCCGCCTACAAGAAGCGCGTCGAGCCGCAGCGTCTGCCCAAGGGTGCACCGAACATCCTGATCATCCTGATGGACGACATCGGCCCGGCCACGTCGGCCACCTTCGGCGGCGAGATCAAGACGCCGACCCTGGACCGCATCTCGAAGATGGGCGTGGCCTACAACCGCTTCCACACCACCGCGATGTGCAGCCCGACGCGCGCCGCGCTGCTGACCGGCCGCAACCACACCCGGGTGGGCAACGGCCAGATCGCGGCATTGGCCAACGACTTCGACGGCTTCAGCGGCGTCATCCCGAAGTCGTCGGCGACGGTGGCCGAGGTACTGAAGCACTACGGCTACAGCACCGGCGCCTGGGGCAAGTGGCACAACACGCCCGAAGAGCACGTCACGAGCCAGGGGCCGTTCGAGTACTGGCCGACGGGCTACGGCTTCGAGTACTTCTACGGCTTCATCGCCGGCGAGGCCTCGCAGTACGAGCCGAACCTGTTCCGCAACACGACCCAGGTCCAGCCGCACGCGATCCATCGCAAGGGTTACCACCTGACGGAAGACATCGCCGAGGACGCCATCAAGTGGCTGCGGGAGCAGCGCGCCTATGCGCCGGACAAGCCTTTCATGATGTATTGGGCGCCCGGCGCCGTGCACGGCCCGCACCAGGTGATGAAGGAGTGGGCCGACCGGTACAAGGGCAAGTTCGATGCCGGCTGGGACAAGTACCGCGAGACGGCCTTCGCGAAGGCCAAGGCCCGTGGCTGGATCCCGCAGAACGCGCAGCTCACCCCACGCCCTGCATCGATGGCCGCCTGGGACTCGATCCCCGAGGCCGAGAAGCCGTTCCAGCGGCGGCTGATGGAGGTCTATGCCGGCTTCACCGAGCATGCCGACCACAACGCGGGTCGCGTGATCGCGGAGATCGAGCGCCAGGGCAAGCTCGACAACACCCTGATCTTCTACATCTGGGGTGACAACGGCGCCTCGGCCGAAGGGCTCAACGGCACCATCAGCGAGCAGCTCGCGCAGAACGGCATTCCGACCACGATCCAGCAGCACCTGAAGGCGCTGGAGGAAGTGGGCGGACTCGACGCACTGGGGGGGCCCAAGACCGACAACATGTACCACGCCGGCTGGGCCTGGGCCGGTGGCACGCCGTACAAGTCGACCAAGCTGGTGGGCGCGCATTTCGGCGGCACGCGCAATCCGATGGCCGTGTCCTGGCCCAAGGGCATCAAGGCGGACGCCACGGCCAGGCCGCAGTTCCATCATGTCATCGACGTGGTGCCGACGATCTACGAGGCGGTCAGGATCACGCCGCCGCGGGTAGTGAACGGCTTCGAGCAGGACGCGTTCGATGGCGTCAGCATGGCCTACACCTTCGCCGACGCGAAGGCGCCCGGCACGCGCAAGACGCAGTTCTTCGACATCATGGCCAGCCGCGGCGTCTACCACGACGGCTGGTTCGCCGGCACCCTGGGGCCGCGCGAACCCTGGGTGGGCGGGCTGCCCAAGGGCGCCCGCGAGTGGACCCCCGACAAGGACCGGTGGGAGCTCTACAACCTCGACGAGGACTGGAGTCAGGCCAACGATCTCGCGGCGCAGATGCCGAAGAAGCTCGCCGAGATGAAGGACGTGTTCCTGATGGAATCCGTCCGGAACAAGAACCTGCCGATCGGCGGCGGCTTGTGGTCGACCGCGCTCAAGCACCCCGAGGACGCACCCAGGTCCTCGATCACCGAGTGGACCTTCGAAGGCCCGATGACATTGATGTCGGAGTCGGCCGCGCCCAAGGTGGGCATCGTCGACACCGTGGTCAGCATGGACGTGGACCTGCCTGCCGATGCCCGAGGCGTGCTCTACGCGCTGGGCGGCTTCAGTGGCGGCCTCACGGTCTATGTGAACGAAGGCGTGATCACCTACGAGTACAACCAGTTCATCGTGCAGCGCACGAAGATCAGGTCCACGGGCAAGCTGCCGGTCGGCAAGGCCCGGATCGAAGTCGTCTCGAAGCTGGCGACCCGGGTGGGCGGTGCGATGGACATCACGATCAAGGTCAATGACGCGGTGGTCGCTCGGGGCCAGGTGCCGACGGCGATCTCCCTGCACTTCACGACCAACGAGTCCTTCGACATCGGCAGCGACACCAGTTCGCCGGTGTCGCTCGACTACTACGACAGGGCGCCGTTCGCCTTCAACGGGAAGATCGGCCAGACGGTCGTCCGGTATCCGAAACCGTAGCCTGCACGCGCTGCACGCATCGCGCCGCGCCGCGCGCTTCGCACCGTGACCGTCGTCATCGAGGCAAACCCATGAGTCGACTCAACGCACTGCTCGTGGCCGTGGCCGCGCTCCTGCTCGTCACCGCTGCGCAGGCGGCGCCCGCCGGGGGCGACGGCGCCGTGCTGCCCCTCGCTCCGGTCCCCAGCGCCAGCGTGCCCAAGCCGCGCCTGCAGGATGCCGTGCACAAGCGCCGTCCGCAGGCCCAGCACCTGAAACCCGGCGCACCCAACGTGCTGATCGTGCTGCTCGACGACGTCGGCTTCGGGCAGGCGTCCACGTTCGGCGGCGAGATCGACACGCCCACCCTCAGTCGGCTGGCCAAGGAAGGCATCAGCTACAACACCTTCCACACCACCGCCATCTGCTCGCCCACGCGCGCGGCGCTGCTGACCGGCCGCAACCACCAGCGTGTGGGCAACGGCACCATCGCCGAGCGCGCGGTCGACTGGGACGGCTACACCGGCGTCATCCCCAGGACCTCGGCCACCATTCCCGAGGTGCTGCGCCACTACGGCTACAAGACCGCTGCCTTCGGCAAGTGGCACAACACGCCGGCCGACCAGACCACGGCGATGGGCCCGTTCGACCGCTGGCCCACGGGCCACGGCTTCGACTACTTCTACGGCTTCCTGGCGGGCGAGACCTCGCAGTGGGAACCGCGGCTGGTCGAGAACACCAGCTTCATCGAACCGCCGCACGACGAGCGCTATCACCTCAGCGAGGACATGGCCGAGAAGGGCATCGCCTGGCTGCGCAGGCATCGCTCGTTCTCGCCCGACAAGCCCTTCTTCATGTACTGGGCGCCGGGCGCGGCCCACGGCCCGCATCAGGTCGGCAAGGAATGGTCGAACAAGTACAAGGGCAAGTTCGACACCGGGTGGGACGCCTATCGCGAGCGCGTCTTCGCGCGCCAGAAGCAGCTCGGCTGGATTCCGGCCGACACGAAGCTGACGCCGCGCACCGCCACCCTGCCGGCCTGGGACAGCATTCCCGAAGCGCAGCGGCCGTTCCAGCTTCGGCTGATGGAGATCTACGCCGGGTTCGTCGAGCATGTCGACACGCAGGCCGGCAAGGTGATCGACGAGCTCGAGCGCCTCGGCGTGCGGGACAACACCATCGTGATCTACGTCTTCGGCGACAACGGCGCCAGCGCCGAAGGCCAGAACGGCACGATCAGCGAGCTGCTCGCGCAGAACGGCATCCCGAACACCGTCGAGCAGCAGATGGCGGCACTCGAGAAGATCGGCGGGCTGGACGCGCTGGGCTCGTCCAAGACCGACAGCATGTACCACGCCGGCTGGGCCTGGGCGGGCAACACGCCGTTCCAGCACACCAAGCTGGTGGCCTCGCACTTCGGCGGCACGCGCAACCCGATGGTCATCTCGTGGCCCAAGGGCATCAGGCCCGACGCCACGCCACGCGCCCAGTTCCACCACGTCAACGACATCGCGCCGACGCTCTACGAGGTGATCGGCATCCGGCCGCCGAAGGTGGTGGACGGCTTCAAGCAGGATCCGATGGACGGCGTGAGCCTGGCCTACACCTTTGCCGATGCGAAGGCGCCGCCGCGCAAGACGGTGCAGTACTTCGACAACAACGGCAGCCGCGCGATCTACCAGAACGGGTTCGTGGCCGCGACCTTCGGGCCGCTGGTGCCCTGGCTGCCGGGCGCGCCGGGCCTGGCCGAGTGGGACTCGGCCAAGGATGTCTGGGAGCTCTACGACATCCGCAGCGACTTCTCGCAGGCAGTCGACCTGGCCGCCAAGGACCCCAGGCGGCTGGCCGCGCTGCAGAAGACCTTCGACCAGCAGGCCCGGCAGAACAAGGTGTACCCGCTCGGCGCCGGCATCTGGCTGCGTCTGCACCCCGAGGACCGCATCAAGACGCCCTATTCGAGCTGGACCTTCGACGGCAACACGACGCGCATGCCGGAGTTCACCGCGCCCGGCCTCGGCCGCGAAAGCAGCACGGTGACCATCGATGCCGAGCTGGGCGACAAGGCCTCGGGCGTGCTGTACGCGCTGGGCGGCTCGGGCGGTGGCCTGGCGCTCTACATGGACCAGGGCCAGCTCGTCTACGAGTACAACATGATGATCATCGAGCGCTATGTGGCCCGCTCGGCCGCGCCGATCGCGGCGGGCAGGCGCCGCATCGAGGTGACGACCCGGCTCCAGAGCGCCAAGCCCCTGGCGCCAGCCGAGGTGGTGCTGAGGGTCGACGGCCAGGAGGTGGGACGCACGACCGTGGCGCGCACCGTGCCGGCGGCGTTCTCCGCCAGCGAGACCTTCGATGTCGGTGTCGACCTGGGCTCGACCGTCTCGCTGGACTACATGGCGCGCCGGCCGTTCAGGTTCGACGGCAAGGTGTCGACGGTGAGGGTGGTGATGGACCGATGAGGGCGTGCGGTGCCTAGTACCGACCCTCGCCCGCCGCCGGCTTCGTCCGCCCCACCCGCGTGTAGTACTCCTGCGGAATCGCATCCGCCGTCTTGTAGAAGTGCCAGTGGCAGGGCTTGCTCGCGTCCGGCTCGAAGTCGGTGACCCACAGCGGGTGGCCGCCCCATTCCATCGGCAGGATCTCGTTCATCGCGCAGTGCGTGCAGTAGTAGGGCACGTCGGTGCGGCCCCAGCTCCAGTCGTGCGGCTGCTGCGTGACGCCGAACGAATAGGGCGCGCCCAGCCGCGACGGCGTGCCGTCCACCGGGTCCCCGCGCCGCATCCGCCCGCCGCTGCCGCAGGGGTCCATCCGGATCGAGAAGCGGTGCTCGTCCTCGGTGATGCCGAGCGCGCCGTCCTGCTTCGGGCCGCCGTGGTGGGCGCGCATGATCTCGGCGGTCACCGCGACGCGCTCGGGCACGGTCATGCCGAGGAAGCCCTTCCAGCTGCGGCGCAGCATCCAGGTCTCCTGGCTCGAGCGCAGCACGTCGCCGACCGCGTCCTCGCCCCAGCGCTTGGCGATCTGCGTCTGCATGTCCCACACCCAGTCGCAGAACAGGTCGTGCAGGCTCTTGCCCTCGGTCACCATGTAGCCGGCCAGCCGCTTCGCGTCGTCGAGGCGGCCCTCGTCGATCGCCCGCACGAGCTGGTCCTGGGTCGGCACGCCGAGGTCGTCGACGTCCTCCTGACGCACCGCGCGGCCCAGCCGGGCCATGTCCACCAGTCGAAGCATCCGTGTCTCCCGATGCGGGGGCAGCGCGGCCCTCAGGCCGGCCGCGCGCCCGCGAAGTCGTCGATCGCGGCCGCGGTCTCGGCCGCGGCCTCCTGCGGGATCATGTGTCCCGAGCGCACCATCCGCACGCGCGCATCCGGCATCGCCGCCGCGAACGCGTCGAGGTAGCCGCGGCCCATCAGTGCGTCCTGCGTGCCGCCCACCACCAGCGTCGGAGCGTTCACCCGGTAGAGGCGGTGCTTCAGCCCCTTGTCCGGGATCGGCCACATCAGCTTCGCCGCCGCGATCAGCGCCTGGCGCCGCCGCAGGATGGACTCGGTCTGG
>CAIUGQ010000190.1 GCA_903898725.1 uncultured Burkholderiales bacterium
CGTCCCGACCGACTGCACGCGGGCGATGTCGGGCAGGTGCACGTGCTCGAAGCGCAGCGAGCGATACGGCAGCCGCCCGTGGCAGAAGCCGAACCAGGCGTCGATCGGACCCGAGAAGACCGTGTGGCGCGGCCGGATCCGGTCACGCGCCTGGAACCAGTCGACGCCGGTCTCCACGCGGATGTTCGGATGGTCGAGCAGTCGCTCGAAGAGCCGGGTGTAGCCCTCGGCCGGCATCTGCTGGAACGTGTCGGTGAAGTACCGCGGGTCGCGATCCGTGCGGACCGGGATGCGCGCGGCCACCGACGCGGCGAGCTGCGACGGATCGAGGCCCCACTGCTTGCGCGTGTAGCCGCGGAAGAATTTCTCGTACAGGTCCCGGCCGACCTGGGACACCACCACGTCCTCGCTCGTCACGATGCGATCGCGCGGCTCGCGCACCGAGGCATAGAACGCCTCGATGCTCGTCTCGTCGAGCGACAGTCCGTAGACCGCGTTCACCGTGTCGATGTTGATCGGGATCGGCACCAGCTGTCCGCCGATGCTGGCGAGCACCCGGTGCTCGTAGGGCCGCCAGCGGGTGAATCGCGACAGGTAGTCGACGATGCGCGTGGAATTCGTATGGAAGATGTGCGGGCCGTAGGGATGGATCAGCACGCCGTGCGCATCGGGGCGGTCGTATGCGTTGCCGCCCACGTGGGGGCGGCGATCGAGCACCAGCACCTGCAGTCCATGGTCGGCGAGCCGTTCGGCGACGACCGCGCCGGTGAATCCGGCACCGACCACCGCGACGTCGATCGAGGGCGTCATGGGCATTGCGGGCATCGGGTCACTCCCCCCCGAGCGCGAGCGCCGTGGCGCCGACGAAGCCGCCCGGCAGCGCCGCGGTGCGCACCGGCCGGAACGCGTCGATCAGGTGGGCCCGCATCGAGGCGACGATCGACTCCCAGGTCGCGCGCTGGGCCCGCTCCACGCCCTTGTCGAGCAGTTCATGGCAGGGCGAACTCACCGCGCGCAGCGCCGCGTCGAGGAAGGCGTCGTGGTCGAGCGCGACCTCGACGATCGGCACGAACTGGCGCAGCACGTCGGGCACGGCGGTCGAGACGATCGGCTTGCCGGCAGCCATGTACTCGAGCGTCTTGGTCGGGTTGATGAACCGTGTCGCCTCGTTCAGCGCGAACGGCATCAGGCAGACGTCGAAGCCCTTCACCAGCGCGGGCAGCTGGGCGTAGTCGCGCTGGCCGAGCCAGTGCAGGTTGGGCCTGACGGGCAGGGTGGCCGGATCGACCTTCGCGAACGGCCCGACCATCGCGATCGATCCCTCCGGGAAGGCGTCCGCCAGCCGGCTCAGCAACTCGTAGTCGATGCGCTCGTCGATGACGCCGAAGTAGCCCAGCACCGGGCCCGGCAGCGCGGCCACCTCGGGCGGCACCGCGGTGTCCGCGGCGCGCGCCTGGGCGTAGTGCTCGACGTCGACGCCGCAGCCGAAGCAATGGACGTTGTGGTGCAGAGGGGCCTTGGCGTCGAACAGCTGCAGCCCGCCGGTGAACACCACCTTCGCCGCAGCCAGCAGCACGCGTTCGCGCGCGACGATGTCGGACGGCGCGAACCGGAAGCTGGCGAGCTCGTCCATGCAGTCGTACACGGCGCCGACCGCACCGAACTCGCCGAGGAAGACCGGTGCGGTCATCGGCGAATAGAACCACTGCACGGCGCCGGCGAAGCGGCCCGCCAGGCGCGGATGGCCGGCCAGCGCGGCGCGCAGCAGCGGCACGACGCTCGTGCATTGCGCATCGACGTCCCGCGGATGCGACTCGGGCAGCACCGGCACGACGCGGATCACGTTCGGATGGGGCTCGCTCACGCGCAGCGTGGCGTGCGCGACCGGCTCGTGGACGGGGTCCTCGACGAACAGCACCGGATGCTGCGCCGCGAGCCTCGAGAACAGCTGCTGGGGGCGTTGCCAGACGAAGTCCCAGCGCAGGTGGCAATGCACGATCAGCGGCCGTCGCAGATGGTCCGACAGCAAGGCGACGGGCGCTGCGGCCGCGCGGCCGGGGTCGCGGTGCGCCGTCGCATCACGCGACGGGCCCGTCGTCGACGTCGTGGCCGGTGCCCGTCTCGCGCTGCGGTCCGCATGGGCGACGCTGGCGCGGCTTTCGGAGAAGGCGGACGGCGCGTCCCGGGTCTCGGCAACGTTTCGGTTCATCGGTGTCTCTCGGGCGAGGCGAGCCGGAATGGCTCAGATCGAGAGACAGGCAGGCAAGCGAGGTGCCCGTGGTGCGACGCCAACGGCCACGCCGGAATTTGTCGGCCACGCCGGTTGCAGCGCTTGCGCCGCAGGCCGTCGGGGCGCACCCTCGCGCGCCCCGCTCGGCCCGCGCTCGGTCTTTGCTCAGCCTGCGCTCAGGCGTGTGGTCACGTGCCCCGTCCGGCCCCGGCCCAGTACGCCGGGTTGCCGTAGGTGTGCTTCAGGTGGTCGATGAACATGCGCACGCGCAGCGGCAGGTGCCGACGCTGCGGGAACACCGCGTGGATCGCGTTGTCGGGGGCGCGGAACGCGTCGAGCACCGTGACCAGCCGCCCCGAGGCGAGTTCGTCGGCGACCTCCCACATCGAGCGCCAGGCGAGGCCGTGACCGGCGAGCGCCCAGGCATGCAGCACCGCGCCGTCGTTGCACTCGAGCGGCCCGCCGACGCGCACCGGAACGATCCGGTCCTCGATGGTGAACAGCCAGCCCCGCGACTGGCTGCCGCGGGTGCCGAAGGTCAGGCAGTCGTGGCGCTGCAGGTCGTCGGGATGCGCGGGGGTGCCGTGCCGGGCGAGGTAGGCGGGGCTCGCGACGACCACGCGTTCGTTGCCGGCGAGGCGCACGCCGACCAGGCTCGAGTCGTCGAGCTGACCGATGCGGACCGCGACGTCGATGCCTTCGTTGACGATGTCGACCAGCCTGTCGGACAGGTCGAGCGAGACGGTGACGTCGGGGTGCGCGACGAGGAAGTCCGGCACCAGCGGCGCGACGTGCCGCCGTCCGAAGCCGGCGGGCGCGCTGACCCGGACGTGGCCGCTCGCCTTGACGCCGCCCGCCGAGACCGAGGCCTCGGCGTTGTGGTAGTCGTTGAGGATCCGCTGGCAGTCCTCCAGGAACGCGCTGCCCTCGAAGGTGAGCGTGATCCGGCGTGTGGTGCGCACCAGCAGCTTCACGCCGAGCCGCTCCTCGAGGCCGTCGAGCCGACGCCCGATCACCGCCGGGGCGACGCCCTCGAGCTGCGCGGCGGCCGACAGGCTGCCGCGCGCGGCCACCGCCACGAAGGTCTCGATCTGCTTGAAGCGGTCCATCGCACGCGCCCCTCAGGCGAGCAGGCCGACCAGGGCCGCGGTGATGCAGGTCGACAGCAGCCCCGCCGGCAGCGAACGGGCCGCGAGGCGAGCGAGGTCGGCGCGCCGCGCCTCGGGCAGCAGCGGCGCGAGCCCGCCGACCATGATCCCGAGGCTGCCGAAGTTCGCGAAGCCGGCGAGCGCATAGGTCATCAGCATCCGCGAGCGCGGCGACAGTGCCTCGGGGGGCAGCGCGGCGAGTTCCGCATAGGCGACGAACTCGTTGAGCACCGTCTTCTTGCCGAGCAGCTGGCCGGCGGTGCCCGCCTCGGACCACGGCACGCCCACCAGCCAGGCGAGCGGCGCGAACAGCAGGCCGAGCAGGCGTTCGGCCGACACGGGGGCGCCGCCGAGTGCCGGCAGCAGCCCCAGGCCGGCGTTGACCAGCGCCACCAGCGCGACGAACACCAGCAGCATCGCGACGATGTTGATGAGCAGCTGCACGCCCTCCATCGTGCCGCGGGTGATCGCGGCGAGCGCGCTGGCGTCCTCGCTGCCGAGCCGCACCGGGCTGCGGTCGGGCGGCCCGTCCGAGGGCACCATGATGGCCGCGACCGCGATGGCGACCGGGATCGCGGCGACCGACGCGGCGAGCAGGTGCCCGAGCGCATCGGGCAGGATCGGGCGCAGCATCGCGGCATACAGCACCAGCACCGTGCCCGCGATCGTCGCCATGCCGCAGTTCATCACGATGAACAGCTCGCCGCGCGTCATCCGCGCGAGCCACGGACGGATCACCAGCGGTCCCTCGACCATGCCCACGAAGGCGTTCGCGGCCGCCGACACGCCGACGGCACCGCCCACGCCGAGCGTGCGGACCAGCACCCAGGCGAATGCCCGGACCACGGCGCCGAGCACGCCCCAGTGGAACAGCAGCGCGGACAGCGCCGAGACGACGAGCACCAGCGGCAGCACCTGCGTGGCGAGCACGAACGCGCCGCCGGGACGGCTCGGCTCGAAGGGCAGCGACCCGCCGCCGAGGTAGCCGAACACGAAGGCGGTGCCGGCGGAGGTCGCGGCCTGCAGCGCGTCGAGCACGCCGTTCATGGCCTCCAGCACCCGCTGCGCGCCCGGCAGCCAGCGGACCGCCGCGAGGATCAGCACGGCCAGCAGCAGGCCGGACCAGACCGGCCGCCAGTCGATGCCGGCGCGCCGCTCCGACAGCACCCAGGCGATCCCGAGCATCGCCGCGATGCCGAACACTCCTTCGATTCCCTGCATGCGCGCCGTGCCGCCCCGGTTCCGTGAGCCCGCATTGAAGCACGGCGCGCATCGGGCGGCGAGCGCACCGGCGGGCCGGCCGCCGGGCGTGCGATCATCGGCCGACGCTCCCTACGGCCCGCAGCGGCCCCTCGCGCCATGAACCTCGAGAAGGTCGTCTTCGGCTTCTTCATCATCCTCGCCTGCACGCTGAACTTCGGGTTCTTCATCGGCGACATGGAGCGGGTCGAGCTGCACCATCCGGGCGAGCTGTTCGCGGCGGTGGTGGTGAACCTGATCGCGCTGGTGCTCAAGTTCGGCGACCGCACGCACATCGGCGCGACGCACCTCGCGACCGGCCTCGCGGCCTGCCTGCAGCTGCTCGCCGCGGCGATGGTCTGGACATGGGACGCGTACGTCGCGCAGAACGTGATGACCTCGGCCACGATGTCGACGATCGTGTCGCTGTCCGGGGGGGCGCTGCTGGCGAACCTCATCTCGGTCACGCTGCTGATCGGCGAGACGCTGCGCGCGAGCCGCTGAGCCGCAGCGCGGGCGCGAGGCGGGTCGATGGGCGACGTCCTGTTCCTGGTGCTGCGACGCCTGCGCGTGCCGCTGATCACGCTGCTGGTCGTGTATGCGGTGTCGGTGGCCGGACTGGTGGCGATCCCGGGTGCCGACGGCGAGGGCCGGCCGTGGCGGATGGGCTTCTTCCATGCGCTCTACGTGATGAGCTACACCGCGACGACGATCGGGTTCGGCGAGATCCCGTATCCGTTCACCGATGCGCAGCGTCTGTGGGTGACCGTCGCGATCTACCTGTCGGTCATCGGCTGGGCCTACACGCTCGGGTCGGTCTTCGCGCTGTCGCAGGACCCGACGTTCCGGGCCGCCGCCGCGCGCAGCCTGTTCGTGCGGCGCGTGGCCCGGCTGCGCGAGCCGTACTGCGTGGTCTGCGGGTACGGCCGCAGCGGCGCCGAGATCGCGCGGGCCCTCGACGACCTCCGCGTGCGGCTGGTGATCGTCGACACCGACGCGGCGCGGGTCGCCGCGATCGCGGTGCAGCCGTTTGCGGTCGCGCCCCTGGTGCTGGTCGCCGACGCGCGACGGCCCGAGGTGCTGCGCGATGCGGGCATCGCCAAGGCCGAGTGCCGGGCGGTGCTCGCGCTGACCGGCGACGACGAGGCGAACCAGACCATCGCGATCGGCACGCGCGTGCTCGATCCCCGCACCCAGGTGATCGCGCGGGTCGCCGATCCGGTCGTGCACGCCAACCTCGCCGAGTTCGGCGGCGTGCACGTGATCAACCCGTTCCAGACCTTCGCGCTCAACGTCGGTCTCGACTTGGCCGCGCCGGAGGTGCTCCAGCTCGAGGAGTGGCTGACCTGCGCGCCCGGTGCCGAGCGCCCCGAGCCGCTGCGGCTGCCCCGCGGCCACTGGGTGCTGGCGGGCTACGGGCGATTCGGCCGGCCGCTCGCCGCGGCGCTCGGAGCCTCCGGCCAGTCGTGGCAGGCGTTCGATCCGCGCTTCGAGCCGCCCGATGCCGCCGAGGACCGGGTGCACGCCTGCGGCGGCACGGAGGAGGGGCTGGGTGCCGCCGGGATCGGCCGGGCGGTGGGCGTGATCGCGGGCACCGACAGCGACACGGTGAACCTCGCGGTGGTGAAGATGGCACGCCGCGCGAATCCGGCGGTCGCGGTGATCGTCCGGCGCAACAAGGCCTTCAACCAGGCGCTGATCGATGCGGCCGACCCGATGCTGACCTTCGTGCAGTCCGAGCTGATGCTGCACGAGGTGCTGCAGCTGCTGACGACACCGCTGCTCGAGCGCTTCCTCGAGCTCGCCCGGCGCGACGGGGCGGTGCTCGCCCGCGAGGCCTGCACCCGACTCGAGGCCGCCTTCGGCACCCGGGTGCCCGGCGTCTGGACCTTCGACTGCGACCCCTCGCAGCCGGGCATCCGCCAGGCGCTGTCGGGCGAGGCCGCGCCCCTGCGGGTGGGCGAACTGCTGCTCGATCCCCGTGAGCCGTCCGTGCGGCTGGCCGCCGTGCCGCTGATGCTGTCGCGCGCCGCGGCGTCCGTGCCCGGCGTCGACGCCGCGCGCGGGCAGC
>CAIUGQ010000191.1 GCA_903898725.1 uncultured Burkholderiales bacterium
CGCATCGAGCGCGTCGGCGTCGATGGTGATCACGCCGGCGCGTCGACCCGCCGGCAGCAGCGGGGCGAGCCAGGCGAGCTGCAGCAGCGCCGACGCGGCGAAGGGCACCGGCAGCGCGGCGGCGAGTTCGCGCTGGAAGGGACCCAGGAACCCGCAGCTCGTGCCGATGGCGACCGCGCCCTCGGCGGCCAGTGCCCGGCCCGCGTCGATGAACGGCCCGAGCAGCGTCGACGCGTCGCCCCGGACCACCCGCGCCGCGCTCGCGCCGCGGACGATGCGCGATCGCACCGGAAAGTCGAAGGTGTTCGCATTGCCGATGTCGCCGACGGGGCGGGGAAACGCGGTGTCGAGACGCAGGAGTCCGACGAAGCCGCGGGTGCTCACAAGGACGCCGCGGCGCGTGCCGCCTGATCGTAGACACCGGAGAGCACGCGCAGCAGCTGGGCGGTCTCGGCCAGCGTGCGCACGTCGCCCGGGTCCCCGGTGACGGACGGCAGCAGGCACACGCCGCGCAGCTCGCGGTAGCGATCGACCAGCGCGCGGCCCGCCTCGGTCGTCCCGTAGAGCACCTCCTTGCCCTGGCGGGTGGACTCGAGGAGCCCGAGCCCGACCAGCTTGCGCAACGCATAGCTGACCACGTGGGTGTCCTCGTAGTTCAGCGTGAAGCAGACATCGGACAGCTTCTTCGGCCGGTCCCGATGTCGCACGTGATGCAGCACGAGCACGTCGGTGATGGCCAGCTCCGGCATGCCGGCGGCGGCCATGCAGCGGGTCGCCCAGCGTGTGAACGCGTTGTGCGCGACGATCAGGCCGAACTCGAATTCGGACAGCTCGCTGGCCGGTCCGTCGGCGAGGTGGGCCGACGACAGGATGCGCAGCCGCCGCTGAGGCGCGTCGGGGGCGCCGCGCGAGAGCGGCTCCGCGGCCGCCGCACTTCGGACAGGCGCCGATGCACCCCCGGCACCCACCCGGGTCGCAGTTGCGCGGGACACTTTTCGGCCGGCCATCGCTACTCCGAAACGTAGAGAAAACGTTGACATTTTCTACGCGTGCCGAATAACCTTCAAGCACGCTTACACTGCCGTCGGGTGGCGTTCCGCGCCGTACCCGCCTGAGCCCAGCCTTCCGGAGAAGCCGATGAAACTCGCCCCGCTCGCCGTTGCCGCAACCGTCGTGTTCGGTGTCGCAACCGCTCACGCGCAGACCAAGTGGGACCTGCCCGCCGCCTACCAGGCGACCAACTTCCACACCGAGAACCTGCAGCAGTTCGCCGACGAGGTCGACAAGTCGACCGGCGGCAAGCTCAAGATCACGGTCCACGCCAACGCCTCGCTCTTCAAGGCACCGGAGATCAAGCGCGCGGTGCAGTCCGGGCAGGCCCAGATCGGTGAAGTGCTGCTCGTCAACTTCGAGAACGAGTGGGCCGGTTTCGGCCTCGACGGCATGCCGTTCCTCGCGACCAGCTACAAGGACGCCTTCAAGCTGTACCAGGCGCAGAAGCCCTCGCTCGAGAAGAAGCTGGCCGAACAGGGAATGATGCTGCTCTTCACGGTCGCCTGGCCGCCGCAGGGTCTGTACGTGAAGAAGGAAGTGCAGTCGGTCGCGGACATGCGGCGGGTGAAGTGGCGCGCATACAGCCCGGCCACCGCGAAGATCGCCGAACTGATCGGCGCGCAGCCGGTGACGGTGCAGGCGGCGGAGCTGTCGCAGGCGCTGGCCACCGGGGTCGTCGAGTCGTACATGTCCTCGGGCTCGACCGGCTACGACACCAAGACCTACGAGCACATCAAGTACTGGTACGACACCCAGGCCTGGCTGCCCAAGAATGCGGTCTTCGTGAACCGCAAGGCGTTCGACGCGCTCGACAAGCCGACGCAGGACGCGCTGCTCAAGGCCGGCGCGACCGCCGAGAGCCGCGGCTGGAAAGTGTCCGAGGAGAAGAACGACTGGTACAAGAAGGCGCTGGCCGAGAAGGGCATGAAGATCATGACCCCGCCGCCCAAGCTCGTTCAGGACTTCCGCCAGGTCGGGGGCATCATGCTCGAGGACTGGCTCAAGAAGGCCGGCCCCGAGGGCAAGTCCGTCGTCGACGCCTACCGGAAGTAAGGCTTGAGACGCGCGCTCGATCGGCTGTACGACACGGCGGGCGCGCTCGCCGCGTTCTGCGTCTTCGCGATCTTCGTGGTGATGCTGGGCGCGGCGGTGTGCCGCGAACTCGGGATCCGGACGGGTGGCACCGACGACCTCGTCTCCTGGATGACCGCGGCGGCAGCCTTCCTCGGGCTCGCGCACACCTTCCGGCATGGCGACTTCGTGCGGGTCGGCCTCTTCCTCGAGGCGATGCCGCCGCGGCGGCGTCGCGTCTTCGAGCTGCTGTCGCTGTCGATCGCGGCGCTCTTCACCGGCTACCTGCTGGTGTCGGTGGCGCAGTACGTGTTCATGGGCTGGCAGTACAACGAGATGTCGACCGGCCTGCTGGTCGTGCCGATGTGGATCCCGCAGCTGTCGTTCCTGATCGGCGCGCTGCTGCTCTTCGTCGCCGTGATCGACGAGCTGGTGACGGTCATCCGCGGCCGCATCCCGCGATATGTCGAGGCGGTCGCCGAGCGACACGCGCGCGGCGACTTCAGCGAGGACGTCTGACGTGGGCATGGTCGGCGTCGCCGAGATCGGACTGTTCCTGCTGGTGGTGATGCTGCTGCTGCTCGGCGGCGGCGTCTGGATCGCGATGACCCTCGCGATCGTGGGCTGGGTGGGCATGGCGATGTTCACCGACATGGCCGCGGCGCGCTGGGGCGAGAACCTGTTCGTGGCGATGTGGAGTTCGTCCGCCTCGTGGGAGCTCGCGGCCTTGCCGCTGTTCATCTGGATGGGCGAGATCCTGTTCAGGACCCGGCTCTCGGAGCAGATGTTCGAAGGCCTCGCGCCGTGGCTGGGTCGGGTGCCGGGACGGCTGATGCACACCACGATCCTCGGGTGCGGCATCTTCGGCTCCGTGTCGGGGTCGTCTGCGGCGACCTGCGCGACGATCGCGAAGGTGGCGCTGCCCGAGCTCAAGCGACGGGGCTATGACGAGAATCTGGCGCTCGGTGCGCTCGCCACCGCCGGGACGCTCGGCATCCTGATCCCGCCGTCGATCACGATGGTCGTCTACGCCGTCGCCGCGGACGCCTCGATCATCCGCATCTTCCTCGCCGGCTTCGTTCCCGGCTTCCTGCTGATGGCGCTGTTCTCGGGCTACATCGCCTGGTGGTCGTTCCGCAACCCCGACAAGGTGCCGGCCTCCGATCCGGTTCCCGGACTCCTCGAGAAGATCCGCCGGTCGGGGAGCCTGATCCCCGTCACCCTGCTGATCGTGTTCATCGTCTGGGTCCTGGTGGCGGGCTGGGCCACGGCGACGGAATGCGCCGCGTTCGGCGTCCTGGGCTCCCTCGCGATCGCGGCGAGCAGCCGGTCCCTGAACCGGGAGAACTTCATCGCGAGCCTGATGGGTGCGACCCGCGTGTCGTGCATGATCATGTTCATCCTCGCGGGCGCGGCATTCCTCACCAAGACGATGGCCTTCACCGGCATTCCGAGGATGCTCGCCGAATGGGTGGCCGCCCTGGGTCTGTCACCCTATGCGCTGATCGCCGTGCTCGCCGTCGTCTACCTCGTGCTCGGCACCGCGCTCGATGGCCTCTCGATGATCGTGCTGACCTCGGCCGTCGTGCTGCCGATGATCCAGAAGGCGGGTTTCGACCTGATCTGGTTCGGCATCTTCATCGTGCTGCTCGTCGAGATCGCGGAGGTCACGCCACCGGTCGGGTTCAACCTCTTCGTGCTTCAGAACATGACGGGGAAGGACAGCAACACGATCGCGAGAGCGGCGATCCCGTTCTTCGTGATGCTCGTCGTCTGCATCGCGCTGATCACCGTGTTCCCCGAACTCGTCACCTGGCTGCCCGACGCGGTGATGGGCAAGGACAGCTGACCCGGTGGAACCGCGCCGCGTCGCGGTGATCGGCGCCGGCATCGTCGGCACCTGCACCG
>CAIUGQ010000192.1 GCA_903898725.1 uncultured Burkholderiales bacterium
CGGCGGCACGCTCGCCCGCGACGGCGAGCCGCCTCGCGAGCTGCTCCACGCGCGCGGCGCGCTGCGCATGCAGCAGCGACGGCGGCTTGAGCAGGCGCGTGGCGACGTCGAGCCGCTGCTCGCGCTGCTCGAGCTGGCGCTGCCAGGCCAGCACCAGCCGGCGGCGGTCACGCTCGAGCGTGCCGAGCAGCTCGGCGCGGTCGGGCACCGCGCTCATCGCCGCACCGGTGGGCGTCGGGGCCCGCAGGTCGGCGACGAAGTCGGCGATGGTGAAGTCGGTCTCGTGGCCGACGCCGGCGATGACCGGAATCGGACTCGCGGCGATCGCCCGGGCGAGCGCCTCGTCGTTGAAGGCCCACAGGTCCTCGATGGCGCCCCCGCCTCGCACCAGCAGCAGCACATCGCATTCGGCCCGCGCGGCGGCCGCGGCGAGGGCGCGGCGCAGCTCCGCGGGGGCCTGCGCGCCCTGGACCGATGCCGGGTAGAGCACGACCGGCACCTGCGGCGCGCGGCGCGCGAGCGTCGTCAGCACATCGCGCAGCGCCGCGGCCTGCGGCGAGGTCACGATCCCGATGCAGCGCGGCTGGGGCGGCAGCGACCGCTTGCGCGACGGGTCGAACAGGCCTTCGGCCTCGAGCCGCGCCTTCAGGCGGAGGAACTGCTGGAAGAGGTCGCCCGCCCCCGCCTCGCGCATCTGCTCGACGTTGAGCTGGAAGTCGCCGCGGGCCTCGTAGAGGCTCACCTGGGCCCGCACCTCGACCCGGTCTCCGTTGGCCGGCACGAACGGGACGTGCTGGTTGCGGCCGCGGAACATCACCGACCGCACGGAGGCCTGGGCGTCCTTCAGGCTGAAGTACCAGTGACCGCTGGCGGCACGGGTCAGGTTCGAGATCTCCCCGGACACCCACACCATCGGGAAGCTGCGCTCCAGAAGCCCTGCAACGGCGCGGTTAAGCTGGCCGACCGAGACGATTTCCCGCGCCGTTGCTCGATCCGCACCCTCGGATCCCGTGTTCAAGCGGCTCTCCGGGCAGAACCTATCCACAAACGCAGCAAATCCGTCATCGAGCCGCCTAATGCCCCGCAGCGCTCGGGGTTACGTTGCAAGTCATTGATTATATTGAAGTTCATCTCTGCGCGTTTTTTCGGCAGACCCCACCGACCCAGGTTTGGCGCGGCTTCGGGCGGCACCAGCGCCAGTCATGCACAGACTTATCCACAGGGTCTGGGGATAGATTCGCCAATCAGTGCCCACGACCCACGAATTTTCCACTGAAGGGTCGCCCGCTGGAGTGAGGACGCCCCGACTTGCTCCGCCCGGCACAAAACGCCGACAATCCGGGGCCCGCCACGCGTCTGCCCGGCACGCGCCGCGGCCCCTTCCGGAGGTGCTTTTGTTTTCGATCATCCAGGCGGCCGGCTGGCCCGTGTGGTTCCTGATCCTCGCGTCCTTCCTCGCGGTCGCGCTGATCATCGAACGGGCCCTGTCGCTGCAGCGCCGCAAGGTCCTGCCCGACCACCTGCTCGACGAGGTGCTGACCCTGCACCGCAACCGTCAGGCGACCCCCGAGATGGTACAGAAACTCGAGGCCGGCTCGCCCCTCGGACGGGTGTTCGCCTCCGGGCTGCGGCACGCCCTCGACGGCCGCGAGATCATGAAGGAGGCGATGGAGGAGACCGGCAGAGCGGTCGCCCACGACCTCGAGCGCTACCTCGGCGCGCTGGGGACGATCGCGACGGTCACGCCCCTGCTCGGCCTGTTCGGCACGGTCGTGGGCATGATCGAGATCTTCGGCGCGAGCGCCCCGTCGGGCACCAACCCGCAGGCCCTCGCTCACGGCATCTCGGTCGCGCTGTACAACACCGCCCTCGGCCTGGTCGTCGCGATCCCGGCCCTGATCGCCTACCGCGCCTACCGCACCCGCGTCGACAGCTTCGTCGTCGAGATGGAGCAGCAGGGGCTGCGGCTGGTCGACACGCTCGATCCGCGCCGGCTCGCCGCTGCACGCAGCGCCGCGGCCGCGCAGCCGGCACAGCCCGCCGCCCGATGAACTTCCGGCGCGGCCAACGGCGGGAGGAGCCGGAGATCAACTTCATCCCGTTGATCGACCTGCTGCTGGTGGTGCTGATCTTCCTGCTGGTGACGACCACCTACTCGAAGTTCAGCGAGCTGCAGGTGAACCTGCCCTCGGCCGCCGTCGAGTCGCTCGTCGAGCGACCGGTGGAGATCGCGATCGGCGTCGGCGCGGACGGGCGCTACACGATCGACGGTGCCGCCGCGGCGTGGCGCGATCCGGGCTCGTTCGCCCAGCAGCTCGCCCGCAGCGCGGCCGGCCGCAAGGAGCCGACGCTGGTCGTGTACGCGGACGCCGGCGCGAGCCACCAGTCGGTGGTCAACGTGCTGGAGGCCGCCCGGCTCGCGGGCCTGGGCAAGGTCAGCTTCGCGACCCAGACCGGCGGCACGCGCAAGCCCTGATGGTCGGCGGGCCCGCCGCACCCGCAGGCCGACGCGCCACCGCCGCGCCGGCGGCACGCCTGGAGGCCCGGCTGCGGCGGCTCTGGTTCGGCCCGCACGGGGCACTCGACACCTTCGTCGGACTGCTGCTCGCGCCGCTCGGCGCGCTCGTCGGTGCCGTCGCGGCCAGCCGCCGCAGGCAGATCGCCCAGGCCAAGGCGTTGCCGCGCCCCCCGGGACGGACCCGCGTCGTCGTCGTCGGCAACCTGGTCGTGGGCGGCACCGGCAAGACGCCGCTGCTGATCGCGCTGGCCGATGCGCTCGCGCTGCGCGGCTGGAGCCCGGGCGTGATCGCGCGCGGCTACCGCGGCCGGGCCGAGGCCGAGGCGCCGCGGCGCATCGCGACGACCGACGCGGCGCGCGACGTGGGTGACGAACCGCTGCTGGTCGCGCGACGCACCGGCCGGCCGGTCGTGATCGGTCGCGACCGCGGGGCCGCGCTGGGCACCCTGCTCGAGCCCGGCGACTGCGACGTGGTCCTCTCGGACGACGGCCTGCAGCATGTCGGGCTGCGTCGCGACCTCGAGCTCGCGGTGTTCGATGCGCGCGGCGCGGGCACGGGCCGGTGCCTGCCGGCCGGCCCGCTGCGCGAGCCGCTGCGCGGCGCGCTGCTGCTCGACGCGGTGATCCTCAACGGCCGCACCGCGGTCTCGCCGATCGTGCACTCGCGCGTCTTCCGCTTCGAGGTGGTGCCGACCGCATTCGTCGCGCTCGACGGCACGCGCCACTGGACACCTGCCGGGTTCGCGTCCGCCGTGGACGGCAGCACGCTCGATGCGGTCGCCGGCATCGGCGCCCCGCAGCGGTTCTTCGACACCCTCGCCTCACTCGGGCTGCGCGCGAACCCGCATCCGCTCCCCGACCACGGGACGATCGATGCGGCCTGGCTGGCCGGGCTGCCGGGCGCCTTCATCGTCATGACCGAGAAGGACGCCGTAAAATGCGCGGCGTTCGACCCCGCGCTCCTCGCGCGGTGCGTCGCCCTTCGCGTCGAGGCCGTTCCGGAGTCGGCGCTCGTCGACTGGCTGGAGGATCGCCTGCGTGGATAGCCGCCTTCTCGAGATCCTTGTCTGCCCGCTGTGCAAGGGCCCGCTCAAGCACGACAAGCCCGCCCAGGAACTGATCTGCAAGGCCGACCGCCTCGCCTTTCCGATCCGCGAGGGCATCCCGGTGATGCTCGAGCAGCAGGCGCGCACGCTGCCGGCCGAACCGTGACCGCCGCGGGCTTCGTCGCGCTGATCCCGGCGCGGATGGCCTCGACGCGTCTGCCGGACAAGCCGCTCGCCGACATCGACGGCGAACCGATGGTGCTGCACGTCGCGCGCCAGGCGCACGCCTCGGGAGCGCGGCTGGTCGCGGTCGCGACCGATTCTGCGCGCGTGCAGCAGGCGGTGAGCGCGGCGGGCGTCCGGGCCCTGTTGACGCGCGCCGACCATCCGACGGGGACCGACCGGCTGGCCGAGGCCGCCGACCTGCTGGGACTCGCCGACGACGAGATCGTCGTCAACGTGCAGGGCGACGAGCCGCAGATCCCGCCGAAGCTGGTCGCCGACGTCGCGGCCCTGCTGCGATCGAGCCCCGACTGCTCGATCGCCACCGCCGCGCATCCGGTCGCCACCGCCGAGGACTGGATGTCGCCGAACGTCGTCAAGGTGGTGCTCGACGCCGCGGGCCGCGCGCTGTACTTCTCGCGCGCGCCGATCCCGTTCGCGCGCGACGCGCTCGTCGGGTTCCCGCGCGTGCTGCCCGACGCGATGCCGGCCGGTCTTGCCGTGCACGGCGCGGTCCAGCGGCACATCGGCCTCTACGCCTACCGGGTCTCGTTCCTGCGGGCCTACCGGGCGCTGGCGCCGTCGCCGCTCGAGACGATCGAGGCGCTCGAGCAGCTGCGTGCGCTGTGGCATGGCCACCGCATCGCGGTGCTCTGCACCGACGACGCCCCGCCGGCAGGGGTCGACACCCCGGCCGACCTCGAGCGCGTACGGCGCGCATTCGCGGACGCCCGCGGGCGGAACAGGTCGAATTGACCCCTCGCCGGCTTTGCGGTTATGGTCCGGGACCCCCGCGTCCGCGCCTCGCACCGCTCCGGCCCACGCCCCCCAACACGCTCAGGGAAGAACGTCCATGCGCTTGATTCTCCTCGGTCCGCCCGGCGCGGGCAAAGGCACCCAGGCCGCCTTCATCAAGGAAAAGTTCGGCATCCCGCAGATCTCGACCGGCGACATGCTGCGTGCCGCGGTCAAGGCGGGCACACCGCTGGGCGTCGCCGCGAAGAAGGTCATGGACGCGGGCGGCCTGGTCTCCGACGACCTGATCATCGGTCTGGTCAAGGACCGGCTCGCGCAGCCCGACTGCGCCGGCGGCTACCTGTTCGACGGCTTCCCGCGGACCATCCCGCAGGCCGACGCGATGAAGGATGCCAAGGTCGCGCTCGACTTCGTGCTGGAGATCGACGTGCCCGACAGCGACATCGTCGAGCGGATGAGCGGGCGGCGCGTGCACGCGGCGAGCGGGCGCAGCTACCACCTGCGGTTCAACCCGCCGAAGGTCGCCGGCATCGACGACCTCACCGGCGAGCCGCTGATCCTTCGCGACGACGATCGCGAGGAAACCGTGAAGAAGCGCCTGGAGGTCTACCAGGCCCAGACGCGTCCGCTGGTGGACTACTACTCGAAGTGGGCGGCGACCGGCGATGCAGTCGCCCCGAAGTACCGCCGGATCGCCGGCATCGGCTCGGTCGAGACGATCCGCGACCGCGCCTTCGCAGCACTGGTCTGAACGGACGGGCGCCCGAGGGCGCCCGCCTCCGCCGGCCCTGACGCCGCCGGCGCACGCCCGGCCTCGCCTGCTGCACCGCCTCGCATCGCCCCCTGCACCGCCCCTCCGGCTTCGCGCTTCACCCCTCCGGCATCACCCGCGCCTCACCCC